>JASJCX010000068.1 GCA_030065255.1 Calothrix sp. MO_167.B42
GCAATAGATGCTTTTACCCAAGCTGGTGCTTCTAATCCCGTAAACATTGCTTATTCTGGTGTTTACCACTGGTGGTACACCATCGGTATGCGGACGAACAATGACCTGTATATGGGTTCAGTGTTCCTGCTACTGTTTGCAGCAGTGTTATTGTTTGCTGGTTGGTTACATTTACAACCTAAGTTTCGCCCTAGCCTAGCTTGGTTCAAGAACGCTGAATCTCGCCTCAACCACCACTTAGCTGGTTTGTTTGGTGCTAGCTCCTTGGCTTGGACTGGTCACTTAGTACACGTTGCTATCCCCGAATCTCGCGGACAGCACGTAGGTTGGGATAACTTCTTAAGTACTCCTCCCCACCCAGCTGGTTTACAACCTTTCTTTACTGGTAACTGGGGCGTTTACGCTCAGAACCCAGATACTGCTGGCCATGTGTTTGGTACTGCTCAAGGTGCTGGTACTGCAATCCTGACCTTCTTGGGTGGCTTCCATCCCCAAACTGAATCGCTGTGGCTGACCGATATGGCTCACCACCATTTAGCGATCGCAGTTATTTTCATCATTGCGGGTCATATGTACCGCACCAACTTCGGAATTGGTCACAATATTCGGGAAATCCTGAATACTCACAAACCACCTTCCGGTAAGTTGGGTGACGGTCATAAGAATATGTATGACACCGTTAACAACTCCCTACATTTCCAACTAGGTCTAGCTTTAGCTAGCTTGGGTGTAATTACATCCTTGGTAGCCCAGCATATGTATGCCATGCCTCCTTATGCATTTATTGCCAAGGATTACACCACAATGGCAGCATTATATACGCACCACCAATACATTGCTGGCTTTTTGATGGTTGGTGCTTTTGCTCACGGTGCAATCTTCTTTGTCCGTGATTATGACCCAGAACAGAACAAGAACAACGTTCTAGCTCGAATTCTGGATCACAAGGAAGCGATTATTTCCCACTTAAGCTGGGTAACTCTATTCCTTGGTTTCCACACCTTAGGTCTTTACGTCCACAACGACGTAGTAGTTGCTTTTGGTACACCTGAAAAGCAAATCCTGATTGAACCAGTATTTGCTCAGTATATCCAAGCTGCCCACGGTAAGTTGCTGTACGGCATGGATGTTCTGTTATCTAATGCTGGTAGTCTTCCTGCCAATGCTGGTGCTGCTTGGCTACCTGGTTGGTCTGAAGCGATTAACTCTGGAGACAACTCCTTGTTCTTAACCATTGGACCTGGAGACTTCCTAGTACACCATGCTTTCGCTCTGGCAATTCACACCACTGCCCTAGTACTAATTAAAGGTGCTTTGGATGCTCGTGGTTCTAAGTTGATGCCCGACAAGAAAGACTTTGGTTACGCATTCCCTTGCGATGGTCCTGGACGTGGCGGTACTTGTGATATTTCCGCTTGGGACTCCTTCTACCTGTCCATGTTCTGGATGCTTAATACCATTGGTTGGGTAACCTTCTACTGGCACTGGAAGCATCTGGGTATTTGGCAAGGAAACGTTGCCCAGTTCAACGAAAACTCTACTTACTTAATGGGCTGGTTCCGTGATTACCTCTGGGCTAACTCCGCTCAGTTAATCAACGGTTACAACCCATATGGCATGAATAACCTGTCCGTCTGGGCTTGGATGTTCCTCTTTGGGCACCTAGTTTGGGCTACTGGTTTCATGTTCCTCATCTCTTGGAGGGGTTACTGGCAAGAGTTGATTGAAACTTTAGTTTGGGCCCACGAGCGCACTCCTCTAGCTAACCTAGTTCGCTGGAAGGACAAGCCCGTTGCTCTTTCTATTGTTCAAGCTCGTGTAGTTGGTTTGGCTCACTTCACTGTCGGCTATATCCTTACCTATGCGGCGTTCCTCATTGCTTCTACTGCTGGTAAGTTTGGTTAACCAAGATTACTGGTAATTTAAGGCAATTAATCAAATCCCCCATCAATGATGGGGGATTTTTGCTTTTATTGGATTTGGTAGAATTTCGCTAATTATCTAAAGTTGATTTTAGTTAAAATAAAGTATATGAGTTTTAATCAGAGCACTTACCAATTTCATACATATCAAGAGTATTGGTTTGTTCTATTGCAGTAGGAGCAACATGACAGAACTTCAAATCCCAGACGAATATAAGCCTGGGTTTAATTGTTTGATAAGTATTGACAGTCATACTGAAGAAAAATTACTAGAAGCTTTGCGACAAAGCAAACCATTCCTATATTTAGAGGATTTAGCATTATCAATTGCTGAAAATGTTAATACTTTGACTGTGGAAGAATTAGTATCTTTGATACAAGTATTAATTTCGCTATACAAGGTTAAAAACTATTTTGATGGTTCGATAAATGAAGTTGTAGAAAGAATCAGTCAGGCGATTCAAAATGATGATGAGCTTACAAATGTTTATGACAAAAAACAACAAGAATTTAAACAGCGACTAATCACTTTTTTAGAATTCGATGGTGTTCTTAGCATTGCATCTAAAGCAATCGAATTAATGCACGACTACGAACGTATATTCAAGACTTCTCGTGTTTTAACTGATATGCGTCCTATATTTGAGTCAGATTTAGAGAAAGAACCAGCATGTATGGCAACAGTTCATATGTTAAAAATTGAGTATGAAGATTTAGATGGGACACATGAATTTTTTGTAGCTTTGGATTCAGCCGATGTCAAGCAATTACGCAAACAATTAGATAGAGCAGAGAAAAAAACAAAATCTATTGAGCTAATGTTAAATCAAGCTAATATTCCATACTTGAATTATCCATCTGTAGAGTAAAGGTCAATCAAAATGCTAGCAGAAAAAGTTAATCCTTGGCGTGTAAAAAATAAAATAAAATCTAGTTCTTCTCAGGTTAGTTATTTATCAAAAAAACAAATTAATCAAAAGAGTAAATTAAACTTAAAATCTAGATTTTACTTGGACTATCTACAAAATGAAGTCTCAAGAAGTATTCATAAATCTGATAAATTGCTATTCTTTAAAGACATAAAAATGCAGCGTTCTAGAGATATTTATATTTCTAGAAATATAGAGTTAGAAGCCACTTTTTCAAATCTTGTCAATCAATGGCGTAAAGAAACTCGTGGAATGTCATCCATTAACCAAATGTCCATGCATCCAGCTTACCAACAGATTATAGGAATGGGTGAAGTTGCAGTACCTCTACTTTTAAAAGAGCTTGAAAAGAAATCTGGACACTGGTTTTGGGCATTAAAATCTATTTCTAGAGAAGATCCAGTGCCTCCAGAATCCAAAGGAAAAGTAAAGGAGATGATAAAAGCTTGGCTAGAGTGGGGAAAGAGCAGAGGCTATAAGTGGTAGGTAATAATGCTTGGGTTAGCTATGTAAGCCAATGGCTTGAGACTGATTACCCTAATTTAACTGTCCACGGATACAAAATTACTAGTCCCGATACTATGGACTACAACTGCGTAGCTTGGGCAGCAGAAGATGATGAAACATGGTGGTGGCCAGATGCCCAAAATCAATACTACTGGCCTCCAGATGTTTCTAGGGAAGAAACTCTGGAGTCTTTTCAACAAGCATATCAAACCCTTGGTTATGAAATTTGTCAAAATGACATACTAGAAGCAGGATTTCAAAAAATAGCAATATATACTAATTCCAATAAAGAACCAACTCATGTTGCGAGACAATTGCCTGATGGTAAATGGACAAGTAAAATGGGTTCATATGAAGACATAGAACACAATAATTTACAAGGATTAACTGGAAATCCTGGTTATGGTGAAGTCGCTTGCATAATGAAAAAACGAATTACAAAATAGACTTTCTTCAAACTATTTTCAATCACAAACCTATTCCAGATTTACATTGCCATCAACCAAAAAAGCCAAGCCTTCATATGGACTGGATTTTACCCCAATCTGCTTAATCCGAACTCAGGTTAAATTAAAAAGTTTAATTTAAATGTTTCTTAGATAATATTCCTATTTTAAAAGGCTTGCACGGATATCTTTTAGAGTCATCATTAATGTTAAAGGCTGTACAGGTGATTCTTGAAATCTACGCTTAAGATAAAAATTTTTAGATTCTTCATCTTTTGCATGAACCAAAATACATCTAACACCTGCAATTTCAGCGACATTTAAGGTACGAAAAATAGCGTCTCTTAATAAACCCGATCCGATACCTCGTCCTTCCCATTCAACATCAACGGCTAGCCTACCGATAAGCATACAAGGTATAGAATCGGGTGCATTTCTTTTAACTTTGCTGGTGGCTGTTAAACGAGCTACTGAAGATGCAGCTAGACAGTAATAGCCAATCACTTGATTTTCAACAGTTACGACATAAGTTCTTGCGGTATCTCCTTCATGATTTTTTAAAGCTTTCTCTTTGAGCCATTTATTCAAAGGTTCTGATTTTGATTTAAAATCCGATACATTATGTTTGGAAGTTAATGGCTGTGGACTGTTAATAGTTTTGATTTGTTCCATTATCAGTCCCACGGTGACTTAGCAGTTAAGAATTTATGAAGTTTTTCATCTGCCTTAGGTGGTGAATCCAAAATAGCAAGAAATTCTTGATACTTTTCATTATCTAAAGCAAAGAAAGTGTTATCAAGTATTACATTCTGTGCTTCTTGGCAAGCTACTTCCAACATAAAGTCAGAACGAGTTTTACCAAGAATTGATGCAGCAGCATCAATTAAATCCCGTTGCTTCTGTTGAACTCTAATATTAATAACCTGGTTACGACCAAGATTTTGATGTTTAGAACGGGTAGTCATTTTTCTAAATTACAGACTTCATTATATGTCTTGATTATATACATATGTATATACACTGTAAACACAGAAAAGCCTACCCTTCAAATTGGTAATAGTCATTCTCGTCAATTATTGCTACACCAAATGGTAGTATTTAGCGGGTTAATTTCTTCAGTAAATTTACTATTTAACCTGTAAAACAACCAACGTCATATCATCAGTATTTTGCTTATCAGCACCAATGAAATCATGAACTTGGTCAAACAAATAATCTAAAATTTCCTGGGGACTACTGCAATATCTACAAGCAACACTGAAATGGGCGATTAAATTTTCTTCATCAAAGCGATCGCCACCAGCAGCAGCCGCATCAGTTAAACCATCGGTATAATAAATAATCGTATCTCCCGGCTCTAAATGGGCCTGAGCGTCTTCATATTGACTTTGGATATCTAACCCAATCAGCATTCCCAAGGTATCCAAACGGGTCACATTTTTCGTACTAGCATGCCACCATAAGGGAGGATTATGGGCCGCATTGCTATAGTGTAAAGTTCGAGTTTGGGGGTCATATTCTGAATAAAAAAGAGTGACAAAGCGATGGGAATTTTCTAAATCCGCATACATGACTCGATTTAAATTTTGCAAAATATTGGCTGGGGTATGACTGTGTAGTACCTCTCCCCGTAACATTCCCCGCATCATGGTCATAATTAGTCCCGCCGGAACTCCTTTACCCATGACATCACCAATCACAAAAGCCCAGCGTTCACTATCTCCATCCCCCCGAATTGTTGAGTGCATTTGATTGTGATTGGTGGGAATAAAGTCATAATAGTCTCCACCCACACGATTAGCCGGTTTACAACGAGCCGCAATCGTAATACTGGGAATAGAAGGACATTGACGTGGTAACAATCGCCGTTGAATTTCGGCACCAATTTCCAACTCTTGATCCAGGCGTTCTTTTTTACGTAATTCTACAGCCAGTTCATCATTTTCAATAGCAACTGCGGTTTGATCCGCCACTAAACGCACTAACTTTTGTCGAGTTTCTGTCCAACTGTATTCTGGATCGCTACTTAAAACATAAAGCCACCCTCTTTCATGGTGTTTGACTAGAATCGCAGTCCCAAATATTTGCATATTTGGTCCCAAATAACGATGCATCTGGTCATCTAGAATACCAGTAGAGTTAGAACTAGTTTTATCTGCATCATTATCAGGCAAGAATTTGATTTGACTACTAGCGGTTTCCAGAGCTTTACGAATACTCTTTCTTTGGCGACTATCTTGCCAGTGCAACTGTTCTAGTCTAACTTGGCCATTGGGCTTGTAGAGAAATAGGGCACTACCATCCGCATCTGTCACCCTAGTTGCCATCAATGGAATTAACTCTAAAAACTGATTTAAATTATTAAAACTCCTCAGAGCAAATCCCAAAGAACTAAGCAAATCCTGAATTTTGTTCTGTTCCCGATGTAATCGCGCCACTAGCTCCTTGAGTGCTACGATGGGAGTTACATCGTTAGCACCGCGACCATTGCTATCAGTAGGTTGAGATGGCACTTGAGACACAGGCACTGGTATTTTTGCTCTTACATAATTGATAACTGCTAAATTGCTAATCAGTCCTTGAACGGGATTATAGCTAAACAATATTGGGACAGAGTTTATCTATTTGGCAAGGGTGAAAAGACTTAGTATCTCACTGAGATAGTTTGCCATACTTTGGTTGGAGTTGATGGCATCAACATATTTAATTTTGAGATTACAGACCTCGACCATAATTCGCTTGAATAAATTGAAATATATTTGACTGATAAACCTTGTATAACAGGCTTTGCAAGCCTAATCTACCTGTGAAAATGACCACACATAAATAAGAACAATAACCTCATCAACTGAAATTATAAAATCATATATCTTTAGGCAGAAAAATTACTACATATAGAGACATTTTGTCAAGTTATCTGCAAAACCATTGTGTAGAGATTTGTTCTAGTACACTGGGCGCGTAAATAAACAAACCATTTATTAATCCTCAAAGCTAGAGAAAACAATACTTTTAACTCTTAACTCTTAACTTTTAACTTTTAACTGGGAATGGCATTTCAGGGGTAGAAGCCCCCGATCCCAACTACACCAAGCCGATTTTCTGGTGTGACATTTTAATTACCTCATCAGTGGGAAGATCAATTCCATAAATTCTACAAGTATGGTCAGGAAAAATTACAAGCAAAAACATTAACTTAGCAATTATTTACCATGACACTTGTAGCCTGTAAAAATGTAGAGAAAGAATATTGATCTATTTGGCATCAATATTTTGCTCGCATCCTTGTATTAGTTTTGCTAATTGCCACTAGATATAGCCATTTGCTTAAACATAGGGTCCAATACTGTTGGAGTGAAATTCTAACAAAGCTTTGATGTCAAGAATGAGAAAAATTAATCATTTTCATAATTTCACTTTGTTAGCCATGGGAATCTTTCCATTGAAGGATGGCACCTAACAGTAATTGGCAATCATTCCATATTGCCCAATACTGTAGTGGTTTGTCCCATTTGTTTTGATGGGTTGTGGGTCAGGCATCCTTGCCTGACAATATACACAGGCAAGGATGCCTGTGCTACAGTTTATTATTTTTATCATCATATTTTATGGGACAGACTAGTAGTTTGCCATCAACCACTCAACAGTGCTTCGATAAATTCGTAGCTGGAAAAAGGTCTTAAATCTTCAATTCCTTCTCCAGCACCAATAAACCGGATAGGTAAATTGAGTTGTTTGACTACAGCTAAAGCCACTCCTCCTTTAGCAGTACTATCTAACTTAGTGAGAACCACACCGCTAAGTTGAGCAGCTTGGGAAAAAACTTCTGCTTGTCGCAACCCATTCTGTCCCAATGTCGCATCTAGCACTAATAGTGATTCTACTTTGGCATTAGGAGCTTTTTTATTGATAATCCGGCGGACTTTACTGAGTTCTTCCATCAAATTTTTCTTATTTTGTAACCGTCCGGCGGTATCCACCAAAAGTAATTCCGTGTTTCGGGACTGGGCAGCAGCGATCGCATCAAATACTACTGCTGCTGGGTCTGTATTTTTCCCGGGATTGGCAATTACCTCGACTCCACTTCTAGCTCCCCACACCTTAACTTGCTCCACAGCAGCAGCACGGAAGGTATCAGCAGCTCCAATCAAGCAGTTGTAACCGGATTTATTGGCGAGGTGAGCCAGTTTACCAATGGTAGTAGTTTTACCCGCACCATTCACCCCAGTTATTAACCAAATATTTAATGTTTCTTTTTCTGGTCCGAGGAAGGTATTTGCAGATTTTTCCAAGGGCTTATTTAACAGATCCCGGAGAATTTGCTTCAGGTAAGCGATCGCTTCTTCTGGTGGTAAAGCTTGTTCCCTTAATTTTTGCTGGAGAGCTTCAATAATATAATCTGTAGCTTCCACCCCCACATCAGCTTGCAACAGTGCTGCCTCAATTTCTTCCACTGCAGCTTGATTGAGTGGTCCTTGACCCACGATCGCCTTGAGCTGGTTAACAATGTTGCGCCGGGTTTTATCTAGGCCTTGGCGTAGCCTTTTGAGCCAGGTAATTTCTTCGATGGAAACATCTTCCGGTCGTCGTCCTTGGGCTGCTAGAACCTCTGCTGACCACAGGAAGCCATCATCAAAGGCAATTAGGGGAATTTCTTCATTTGGGGCATTAGAGTCGCCTTGTACCTCCTCTGGCTCCTCTACTTCAATGGCACTGGCAATTAATCTTTCTTGCTTTGCTTTCTGCTCTGCTGCGGCTCTTTCCAGGAAGGATAGGTTGGCTGTTTCTGTAGGTTGGGGTAACTCGGAGGTTGATTCTTCGGAGCTTGATTCTGTGGTAGGTTCCGGGCTTGGTTGTTGTTCTTCTGTGGTTTCAATGACTTCACTTGTCATGGGGGATTCCCCCACAGTCACATCAGTTGTGACTGTTTCCGTTGTGGCTGTTTCCGTAACATCCACAGCCACCTCTGAGGATTGTATAGTTTCCGTTTCTGGCTGGGTTGTCGAAATATTATCTGTTGATTTAGCTTCTATTTCTGGTGTTTTTTCCGGTTCTGTGGCTGGGGGAGGTGGCTCATCAATTACAGTATTTTCTGCTGGAGGATTTTCTGCTGGAGGCTGAGATTCTTGCTTTTCTTGGATATTTTTATAAGCTGCTTTGGCAAATGCCAACAAATCTGCTCCAACCTCTGGTGTAGTTTCTGTGGTTGGAGTTGATTGTGCTGGGGATTCACTAACAGCAGGTGTTTCTTGTTCTTTTTCTTCAGATTTGCTTTTATGAGAATCTTTATTTTGACGATTGAACCAATTAAAAACCATTGCAGCTAAATTAATGAGTTATGTGATTAGTGAGAAATGGGGAGCATTGAAGCAATGAGTCGATCGCATCCTTAACTCCGTTTCAGTGTTAAAAACCCTGAGTTATCCCCACGCTCAACTCACAACTTAGCATTCATCAAGGTTGCCCAGCACTGATATTTGATGCCGTTTTTTGTTGCTCAGTTACCCGGCGCAAAACTCCATTGATAAAGCGATGTCCATCTTCTCCACTGTAGCGTTTTGCGAGTTCCACAGCTTCGTTAATTGCTACCCTATCTGGAGTTCCAAGAAACATCATTTCTGCTACTGCAATCCGCAAAATATCCCGATCTATCTGAGCCAAACGGTTAACTTGCCAATCTACTAAAGCCGAGGCAATATATTCATCAATGATTGTTCGTTGTTCATTAATCATTTTGATAATTTCAATGGCATATATACCTACTTCCTTATCTTGATTGGCTAATTGAATCAATTCTGGAAATTCCATCGCTGCACCCAATTGATTAATAGCCGTTTGAGTATAGGTAATTGCCTCTTGCAGCATGCTTCTGGAAGTATTTATATCTATAGTACGGGTTTGACTACTAAGAACGCGAGCGTTACTGCGTTGTAATTCAGCAGTGGCATTATCTAAAGTTTCTTGGACTTCAGAGGTTAATGTTCGTACCGCTGCTAATACTAATTTAGGTAATTGGGTTTCCGTCAGTTTTTTGGGATTAGTAGGTAATTGAGAAAGGCTTAAAAGTGCCAATTCACGGGAAATTTGCCGGGGTTTGCGGGGTTGCATAGGAGGGTGATGGGGACAGGGGACAGGGGACAGGGGACAGGGTACACAGAAGACAATCTGTGTAATTCATTGTGCCTGGATACTGGGCTGGAGTTCAGTCACTGATATTAATGCATTAGAAAATAAATTGGCACAAGTAATTTCAACTTTCTTCTATGGGCATTACTTGTCGTTTCGGTTCTAGGTTTGATATTTCCATGTGGTGTTCTTTGGGAATTACCAGGGGGGACGGGGAAAAACTAGGGGTAACAATTCCTCCAGAAACAACTATTTTAAAGGCATCTTCGACAGACACAGATAAATCTACCACATCATTTTCTGGTACTATTGCATACCATCCCGTAGTTGGGTTAGGGGTAGTAGGAATAAAAAGACTCAGCATCGAATTAGACATTTTATCCTGGATCTCACCACTAACTGAACCAGTGACAAAGGCAATTGACCACATTCCACGCCGGGGATATTCTACCAAAACTACCCTGCGAAATCTATTACTGGAATCTTTCAATAATGTTTCTAATAATTGCTTCAAGGTTTTATAAACCTGGCCTGCTAAGGGAATTGCCTGTAATATTCGCTCACCTACATCCAGTAACCAACGACCGGCAATATTCCGAGCCATCAAACCAATGAGTAAAATACTCAGTAGTGGCACCGTCAGTCCCACTAATAAATTGAGTAAATTAACTAAAATTGGGTGCATCCCATCAAAAGGATTGAGTTGCTTAGGTATTTTAGTCAGAAAGTTAACTACCCAAATGGCAATGGTAATTGTCAACCAAATAGTTGTAGCTAAGGGAATGATTACTAATAAACCAGCAATTAGATCGTTTTTTAAGTCTTGTTTCCAACGATTAATGGGCAAACCTCCGTTCTCCTGTTTTCGGTTATTGGAACTTCTGTGATTAGTATTCATAGCAGCATATGCATTAACTGATGAAAGTCATCTCTCTCAACATCTTTGTGGAACTCCTATTTTGAAGCTATATCGGCACGGGCAATTTTTCCCACAATCAGGCTCAGAATAATTTGATATACCTAAGAGCTTGTGGATAACTTGTTCCTATTCACTCCTTCACTACCCGCACGCAATTGATGCCTCATTTTAAAAGTTGTAAACGATTGTTACAAGTATTTTAACTGAAACAGCAATAAGCCTCCCATTTATCCCACTAGAGGAGGCAGAGGGGCAGGGGGCAGGGAGCAGGGGGCAAGGGAGAAGGATGTTCAATTCTCCTGCAATCAGGGAATTCAATCGTTTTTAATTTATTTACAGAATTTTTCCCTCTTTCCCTCTTTCCCTATTTTCCTCTTTCTCTCCTTCCCTCTTTCCCTCTTTCCCTCCTTCCCTGATTTCCCAAACTTTCAACAAAATTAGATACTCGTAAAATGCTTGTAATGTACACCAAGCCATTCCCGCTCGCCCATCGAGACAACCACCCAAGATAAAATACATATACACAAAGCGTATCAGGGGTCTAAATGGCAATCTTAAAGATAAGTCTTTGAGAGCCCGTCGTCTTACTACTTCTGATTTCCCCAAGAATAAATCGTGCCAGTCAACTTTACCGTGTTGAATTTGATATACAGTTTCCCTCGCCTCATCCGTAGAATAACGGTTATGTTTGTCGATCCAACGGCTTAAACCTTTGCTGCAAGTATAGTGGGGGTAAGTTGACTGCAAAAAGCTGGTATCGCCTGTACAAACTTCCCGTTCAGTGTGACCATAATCTGTAAACCAAACCCTTCCGTGACGAAACAGACGTAATTGGTACCGGGGATACTGGGTACTATAGCGAATCCAATGATTCATGAAAATTACCCGCTCGGCAACGTAGTAACCAATGTAATCTGGACTTTGTATGGCTTGCTGGCATTCAGCGAAAAGTTCTGGTGTGATGCGCTCATCAGCTTCTAAAATATATACCCATTCATACTTAGGGGTAATAGATTCCAACATCCAGGTGCGTTGTTTTCCGTGGCTTTCAAAGGGATGTTGAACTACACGCACCGGGTAAGTACTGGCAATTTCCACAGTGCGATCGCTACTACATGAATCTACAACAATTATGTCATCAGATAACATTGCTGACTCGATGCAAGCAGCAATATCTATTTCTTCGTTATACGTAAGTATATAAATAGAAAACATTGTCAAGGAGAATTTAGAATTTAGAATTTAGAATTTAGAATTTAGAATGAAGAATGAGCGAATTATTACCCCATCGATGGATCGAGGGGCTTGTATCCAATTTTTTCTTGGTCATGTAATTTCATATTTTTTTTAGAATAATATTTTTTTTAGCCTGACTAACTTCTGAGTAAATAAAATAAAAAGTAAGTAGGCAACAATAAATATAACCAGTTTCGTTTCTTATTATTGATATTTGTTCATTTATAAAGTATGAACAATAAATGACAAATGCCAATAATAAAGAGTTATATTTTTATGCCGACTTACTTCAATGTAGTACTAATTTATGATTAGTATGCAAAAATAAAAAAGCTTCAATCTACTTCTTAACGCATGGCAGGCTTACGTTTCTTTCCAGATGAATTATTCATACTTCTTAAACCACTCCAACCAATAATGGTGTAACCAACAGATAATAATAAGCTACTCAAACCAGTCCTTAATCCCGCTTTCCAGGCTTCCTGTTTAGTACGCTTTTCTGCTGCTTCCTTCTCACTGCGAATTTTGTTCAGTTCTTGATCGGCTTGTTTTTGAGTAGCTGCGAGAGGATTAGTTTGTTCGGCAATCAGTTTCTCCAGTTGTTGAGGATTGTCTTTCGCCTTTTTGAGTACTTCTTTTACTGCTGCGGGAATTTGGGGACTCTCAATTGCTTGCTTAAATTTTGCCTCATCTTTGATTATTTGGGCCAATTGATTTTTGGTTCTGGTTCGTAGTTGTTGTAGTTGAGCTTTACCCTGTTCGCTATTCAATTGATCTTGTCTTTGAGATAATTGATTTTTCAGTTGAGTCTCTGCTTTTTGGGCATCCTGAGTGATTTTTTCTACCCTTTGGGTGCTTATTTGACGCACATTATTTAAATGTAAGGGGAAAAACATCAAGAAAACTAATCCCAAAATGGTAGCAAAAATCAGAGATGGAAATCTCAAATCGAATATTGGTTTACGAACTGAATTGTCAGCACCTGCGCTATCCCTATCCCTATCGTCTATACTGCTAATCCAATAACCAGTGAACAGCATACCCAAACCCACCATGGGTACAATTCCTCTGTCAACTAGTGCTGAGACTAAAGCAATTTGCCATCTGCCATTAGTGGGTTGAAAAGGAAATATGAGGACTAAAACATCAAGTAGGAAAGATAGCATTAAGACTATGCCTCCTACCGTAAGGATTCGGCTAGCATTCACTGTAGCAAAACGATTCATCATAAGCTTTTGATTTCAAATTGGAGTTATTGTTCTTCTTCAAGTCAAATAAATTGCCTCAAGAGTAACATTTGCTATCAACAGGTAGAGGGTTAGTTTCATCTTGAGGTAAAGTTCCCAAGATTATGAGTTTGTTACACTTAATCAATTATGGTAATAATTGACACAGTATAATGAGTTATCTCAAGATTAGGGAGGGAAAGAAAGAAGGATGTTAATTTTTACTACCGAGATTCCCAAATTGGCAGATCTTCTGGCCTATCAACATCAGCTAAAGGTAATAACTGCACCTGAGATAAACTAAGTTGTTGGGCAATATTGATAGTCCTTTGTAGTACCGTTGCAGTTCCCCAGTCGATGTTAGCAAATAATTCTGGTATATATCGTTTTAAACCGATCGAGTAATAGCCACCATCAACCGCAGGACCAATTACCAGATCGTAACTATCTAGATTTTTAAAGGCTGTTGCGAGAATTTCAGCATTTATTCCCGGACAGTCAATACCGATGAAAACTACTTTTTGAGCGCCATTTTGTAATGCATTCCCTAGGGATTGCTCCATGCGCTGTCCCAAGTCACCTGCTCCTTGGGGTTGGTAGATAAAATTCTCCCCTAACCAAGCCCGCATCAGTTGTAAATTACCACCTGCAAATCTAATTTCCACTAGTGTAGGGCTGATAGCTTGCAATTTTTGCACTTGAGATAGAGTATGCTCTGTCATTTGACGTTGCAAATTAGCAGCACCTTCTGCACCTAAAGCAGGTATCAGTCTGGTTTTGGTCTTTCCTGGCTCTGGATAACGAGTGAAAACTATTAAATGCTGTTTGTTGCTTATTGTGGAATTATTCAGCAAATCAGACCTAATTAAAATTAACAAATAATATTTTAATAGCAGTACTTACCACTTTGAGCTGTTTCTTGTTCCTTAGCCATTCTCAAGGCTCCTAAAATTGTGGAGACAAACACACAGCGTTTAGCTTTACCACCATTTTTACTAGAAATTGTTAACCGTGCTAGCTGATTGACATTACCTAAGTGGTCAAATTGAATTCTCCACACACCATTAGATTGCTGTAAAGTTGTTTCACCATCTACACGCACGGTAGCATCCAGGCTGTTCCAATTAGCATTATTAGGACTAACGGTAGTATTATGAACCGCCCACTGGATAATTCCATTTTGTTCGCGGAAACTGGCTTGCAAGCTCAATTTGTTTAACTTGGCTTGGCTTTGAGCCTGACGCATGGCAAGATAAATTTCACCTTGAGCTGTTTTTAGGCGTATATTATCCATAAAAGCCAACCAACTTGGTGCTGCGATCGCACTTAATGTTCCTAAGAAAGCAATTATTACTAGTATTTCTAATAAGGTAAAACCATTAGTAGATGATTTATTAATATTGTTATGAAAATTATTTAATTTAGCATACATGGTAGATGTAATTGTTGACGGTTGACAGAATTATGAATTATGAATTATGAATTATTTGGTTAAATAATACTGTCCTAACCAATATGTCCATTGCTATATATTGAATATCAATATTTTTTAAAGTAATTTATCCTTAATTTTTGGAAATAAATATCCATTAAATAAAAGATAAAACGGACTGATAAAGCTACTTATAAATAATTTCATTTCGCAATCACTAACTAAATTAGTTTTTGCTGTTAATTGATATTTGAGAAAATGAAAAATTATCTTCCGTAAATCATTAATCATATAAGCGATACAGGCTATTAGTCTTAACCGTGGTTGAATATTTACCATACGAGTCACATAACGGCTTAAACCAATACCTTGAAAAAGCGGAATCAAATATTCTCTAGTTAAACGCCATGCAGGAATTTGGTGATAAATTTCCATTTCCGGATTATACCAAATCTCCCAACCCCCTCTTTGAATGTATGAGAGCATTTCTATATCTTCACCTGCTAGCATATTACCTGATATTCTGCCTGCTAAAATCATTTGATTGGGCACACATTCAAGCCATGCTTGCTTATTAATAACTAATCCAGCTCCTGGGGGTAATAATTTTTTATCTGCTTCATACAATAGAGGTATATTGCCCCGTTCTGTGATGGCTAAAAATGGAGTAATTCGAGCAAATTCTTGGGGGGGTTCTGTTTCCCACTGGGGATGAATTTGACTGCCATAAGCCCCAATATGGGGATGATTTTGAGCAAATTTATAAGCGGAGGATACCCACATATTATTAGGGTAATTATCATCATCAAGAAAAGCAACAAATTTGCCTTGAGACTCAATTATTGCCCGTTTACGAGCATATGCAAGTCCTTGTTGTGGTTCAAAAATATACTTTAATTTATAAGGATGTTGCCAAGTAGATTGATAATTTTTAACAATGGAAGCAGTGGCATCATGACTATTATTATCTATAACTAAAATTTCCCAATGAAAAGATTCTGTATTTTGTTGATTTTGCAGCTTATCTAATAATTCAGGTAACCGTTTTGCACCATTATAAGTAGGAATTGCTACGGTTAAATAAATTTTATTTTCCATTAGTATTTATATAAAATGACATACATAAATAACTCAAGAGGATTCAAATATTTTTTGAATCTACTTAAGTCAGCTTCGATATTAATAATTAAATTTATGATTGCAATAAATTATGTAGTAGATAAATGATATTTTCTATTTCTATAAAGTTGAATATATTAAATTATTGTTGACAATTAATACTAATATTCCTATCTACAATTTATTGCAGGATAAATTAAATTACCCAATGCTTTTATTTTGCTTATCAGGTGCTATTTTTGCTTCGGTATTTCTATTGATTTCTGATAAATTTATTGCAATTCGCAAAAATTTATGTGTTTAGAACCACTAGTAGTTTTGAGGAGTTGTGGCACAGCCGTCTTGGCTGTGGGCATTTAGATCCCCGACTTCTTTAAGAAGTCGGGGATCTTTGCTGACTACTAGTTAAGTATCCGTTGGTTTTGATTGTGTACGTCCTTTCCAATAACCAGGTTTACGGCTACAGTGCATAACTGCCAAAATCAGGATATACTCTTGTTCGATTGTATAAAGAATAGCGTAAGGAAATTTTTGAGTTAGACATCGACGAACATCTTCATCAATTACACCCCAACGATTTGGTGACTCCCGAATCCGAAAAATAGCATCCTCAACAGTATCAATAAATGCTTGTGCTATTTCTGCGCGGCGTTCTGCATAATACTGAACTGTTTCACCATATTCAGTTAAAGCGTCAGGGTGAAAAACATATTTCATTGTTCTAGCAAACGTCGCACTTCAGCTAGTGCTTCTTCTCCAGGTATAGGCTTTACAATACCATTCAGAATTTCATCTCGCCGTTGTTTGGCTTCACTAATCCAAGCAGTTTGGATATTTGGTTCTATATTATATGTAAGGCTGTCTAGCAGTTTTTCAACTAAGGCTACTTTCAGCTCATTTGGTAGAGCAAGGGCTTCTTCGGTTAGTTGCTCTATAGGTAACATAATTTGGTGCGAAAGATATAATTCTGTTTGCAGTATAACAAAATAGGTTAAGTAGCGAATCGCTTTAAGATTTTAGCGAACTAACAATACAATATAACACTAAGTAAATGCTATATCAAAATTTATAAAATTATAAAGATTAAGAACTGTATGTCTAATCAATTTAAAGGATTGAAAGAAAATTTTGCTCATTTTTTTGAGTCCCCTAGTCGAGAAACGCTTCGTGAATTATTACGTGATAATACAGGAGAAGATGATGATTTAGATTTTAAAATAGAAATTACAACAGACCAAGAGCTAGCCAAAGATATTCTTGGCATGGCTAATAAATTGGGTACTAATTTCTCAAATCCAAATCCACATTATCCTCAAGAATATTTTGAGGCATTTATTAGTAGGATGATTTCCGTAAAAAAGGAAGTTATTGAGGATTTCATCCGAAAAAAAAGATAATGGTTAACCTAAAACTACAGAGGAAGAGATGTTATTTGCATCTAAAATATGTGAGATTAACTCACTTCCCTACATGCCCCGTATAAATCCTTCCACCCTTCCCTTTCTTTAACCACCGTCTCCAAATATTCCTTCCACACCACCAAGTCTTGCACAGGATCTTTAATTACCGCACCCACCAATCCAGAAGCCACATCCCCCGCACTTAAATTACCATCTCCAAAATGTGCTGCTAAGGCCATGCCACTATTGACTACGGAGATAGCCTCTGCCGTACTCAAAGTCCCACTGGGAGATTTAATCTTAGTTTTACCATCTTCCGTAACGCCACTACGCAGTTCCCTAAATACGGTGACAATGCGGCGCACTTCTTCTAGTGCTGGGGGTTCGGCGGGTAATTCCAATGCCCTTCCTAAACTTTCTACCCGACGCTGTACAATTTCTACTTCCGCTTCTACGGTTTTGGGTAAGGGCAAAACTACGGTGTTAAAACGGCGTTTGAGGGCGCTAGAAAGGTCATTTACGCCCTTATCTCGGTCATTAGCCGTAGCAATTACACTAAATCCTTTATTTGCTTGTACCTGGGAATTTAATTCTGGCACAGGTAGGGTTTTTTCGGAGAGGATAGTAATTAATGTATCTTGCACATCGGCGGGAATCCTGGTTAATTCTTCCACCCTGGCGATTTTACCATCTTCCATTGCCCGCATTAGGGGGCTGGGAACTAACGCATCCATAGAAGGCCCATCAGCCAATAATTTGGCATAATTCCAACCATAGCGAATCGCCTCTTCACTAGTGCCAGCAGTACCTTGGATTAATAACTTCGAGTCCCCTGAAATTGCTGCGGATAGATGTTCGGAAACCCAAGATTTTGCCGTTCCCGGTACACCAATTAACAACAATGCCCTATCTGTGGTTAGGGTAGCCACGGCAATTTCGATGATGCGTCTATCTCCGATATATTTGGCAGAGACTTCAAAGCCATTGTCTAATTTGCCACCTAATAAATAAGTAGTTACGGCCCAAGGGGATAATTGCCAATTGGGGGGACGATGGCGAGTATCTATTTTTGATAATTCCTCTAATTCTTGGGAAAATTGTTGTTCTGCGTGTTCCCTTAATAGGGTTTTTGTCTTGTTGGGGGAATCATTAACCTTTTTCCTAGATGTTCTTGTCTTAGTAGTTTTATTTACTTCTGTCATAAAAATCTCTGCTATATAATTGCTCTATCAAAAAGAATACGGGAGTGTGAGAATCCCTAGGATTTATCGAGGGGATGAAACACCACCCAATGGTTTTAACCCAGTGTATCTCTTATTTTCCACGGTGGTTTTCAATATACTTTTTAACTACCTCTGTACTCACTTGATCAAACAGTAATCGGTATCAAGCCCCAAATTTTATTCGGGGAAAAAGAATAATTTTTTCCACTACCCAAGCCCCTCGATTTATTGATGGGGAAACTGATAACTGATAACTGAAATGACCTATTGACGCTACGAAATAGGTTGGTGTACATAAGGAAAAGGAATCAAAATATGTCTAAATTTATTATTTTGATAGAAAATTAAGAAGTGAGAAAGGGTTTGATTTCTGGGAGTGATTAAGAAAGCGATCGCTTGATTGTAGATGAGAAGGAAAGAGAGATACTCCGCAGAAGTCGCTACGCAAGCGCACAGTGGGAAATTATTCAGATTCTTCACCTAGATAGGATTGGCGACTGTGACGAACATGAAGAATTGCTACAGCATCTTCTTCAACAACAAATAAAACTCGATATTTCCTTTGCTTTCCCACCCATATTTGTCGAATTTCACGACCAATGGTTGCTGCTTCTGGTGCGATGGTACAACGATTAGGAAATTTTTGTAGAGATGCAATAACATCTTCAAGTTCGTAGTACCAGCTGTTTGCGACTTCAGCACTTAGGTTATCGCACATCCAACGATAGGAGGTTTCAATTTCTTGGAAGGCTGTAGACTGAATGATAACCTGATAATTCATGAACGGGGAGGAATGTTAAACTTATGTTTTAGGGTTTCTAAGGCTTGCTCCGCAGGAATTCCTGCACCGCGTTCAAATTCATCTAATCCTTGACGAATACCTACTATTGTTTCTAAGTAATCAATGCGTTCTAAAAGTTCTCGGTATGTACCTGGGGATTGTTGTGGGTTTGTTTTGAGCGATCGCAAAAAATTAAGTAGAGTTTCTAGAAGTTCGTTGGGAGTGTTGTCAATTTCCTGTAATAGTAATTCTTTGATGGTCATTACAGTTCATAGATAGGATTTATGTTCATAGTATAGCCATCACACCCATATTCTACGACTATACCTGAATGAGTTTTCGCTAACTGATACCATTCATAAATTGGTAAAGGCAAAACTGGCGTTGCATAAATGCGGGATGAATTTAGATTTTTAGCCCAGAATAAACATCGTTCCTTTGCGCCTTTGCGTCTTTGCGCGTTAGCGAAGCGGGGCGTAGCCCAATAAAAATCATCCCCCTAATCAGCAACGCCTAATTTTGCAGTGCTTGGATCATTTCCCAGCGAAATTGCAGTATGGCTAAAAATTTATCTATTGTCTCTTGCCAACTCCTTGGGCATACTGACAATAGGTTAGGGGCTTGGTGTGCTAGGGAAGGTTCCATATATAGGGCAAATTTTGGGATATGCTCTCGCGATTGCCAATCATGTTGCCAGTGATTACTCGGGAGATTATCCTGTATTTTTGATAACACTAAATTACTAAGTTTGACATCCCAATAATGGCAACTGTGACTTAATAAACGCCAAGCAGGATGCTGGGAATTAAAAGCTTGGTCTTCGTATTCTGCCAATATCTCTTGGATAAAACTATTAACCCTATCTTGGGGAATAACACTTAATAATTCTGTAATAATTTCTCCTCTATACCGCAAGTGGGCATAGTAAATACTAATGCATTCTGGCAACAAAACCTCTGCCCAAGCAACATCCCGATGGTTGATGGTAGCTCTTGTCCAACCCTCAATTAATAATTTATTCCACTCACTGTCTTCAGTTGCTAATACAATTTCTGCTGGTGTTTTTTTCCAATGCTGATTCCATACACTAGGAGGAATACAAGCCAACATTTGCAAAAGTAAACTACCCTTTTCCCCAAAAGTGGAACTATATTGAGACTGATCGATACCATCGCGGATTTCATCCTGAGTCACATTTGTAGGTAAGGTGACTTCTACCACACCTTGCTTCAGGTGAATTAGTGGTAGAACTCGTTGAATCATTCTCTGGCATAACTGGGATTCTGGTAGTCGAGCCAGTAATTTAGCTGCTGTGTCTCTAATTGCCTTGCGTTTATGAACTAAAGCGGAGTTCAAAAATGGCTCGTCCTCTAAACTCAACCCTGTTTCTAAAGCTTGCAAGCAAGCCACATTCTCATCTACAGTGTTTGTTTTCCAAGTTTCCTGTAACCGTTCCCTTGCTGCTGTTGGGTCTTGCTGTCGTAGTTTGATTAATGCTAATTTTTTCCCATCACAACTACCAGTTTGCCAAACTAAATCCGTATTTTCACTGATAGCATAATTCCACTCAGGGTTTTGTGCTGCTAGCCACAAACCCCTTTTACCTAACACAGGTAATATGGCTGATTGTAGGTGAGTTTTTCGTTTTCCTAATGCCAATAATTCCGGTAAACACTGGGGAGAAACCCTTTTACCAGCTGTAGCTGCTACAGTTAACCATTCTGGCAACACCTGATTGTATTCTCCATTTAACATCATAGTTAGATGTTGGGCTGCCAAGGAATTACAACAAGGCGAGTCTTCTAGGCTACAAGGCTCTGTGGGGGATAAATTTGTAGCTGTAGATAATTTACCAGCTTTTTGATAAATTGCGATCGCACCAGCTGCACCGAGTAAACTACCTTCACAATCGTTTTTATCTAGGCGATTTATGACTTTACCTAAAGGGCTATCCGTTGCAGGTATTGTCAAAGCTTGTCGTTCCGTACCTACTAAAGCTGCTGATACTAAGTTTTGCCAGAGGTTCATATAGGGAAGAAGTAATAAGTAATGAGTAATGAGTAATGAGTAATGAGTAATGAATAATGAGTAATAAGTAATGAGTAATAAGTCAGGACTTACGCAGTTCAGTTGATTTCGCCCCCAAATCTGTGGGAAAAAGAGTTAGAAGTCCTCAATTCTGGGGGGAATTAGCGAATGCTTTGCTTTTTTACAGATGGGGATTTAGGGGGCAAATGCGTAAGTCCTATAAATAAAAGTTAATTAAAATTCACAATGTTCTCATAGTCTTGATGACAGCTATGTTGAAAAATCCTCACCAAATCCTTTAAAAACTAAGGAAAGCATTGTCTGCCCATATGCTTAAGGGTAACAAGTACTCCCCATTCCATTCCCCAAACAAATCTACACAATGTCCACCACTGATTGCCAAAAGTTGCCATCCTTGACTAAAACTCGGCATCAATGGCAACTGATGATTCTGTGCATCTCGAATCAGCCATTTACCTTGTTCCTGAAAAGGTATAACCCCATTGAGCAACACTGGAAATTGCTCTAACCAAGGATGACAAGATAGGGCTTGGGCATAAACACCCATCATTTCTTTTACCCCACTATAGCCTGGTATCTGCTGTATCGGCTTTGGTTCCCCCTGACGATGTTTGACAATTGCCCGTAAAGGATAAGCACTATCAAAAAATACTAATTCCCCTTCTATACAGCTACCTAAAACTAAACTAGTATCTAGGGGTTGCTTACCATAAACAAAGTTGAGGATTAAAGCAGCTTTCCTCGTTGTTGTTCCCCACAGCCAAATCCGTTGGGCTTTCAGGGCATCTTGTTCTTCTACGCGTTGGCCTAATATTAACCACTCATCCTCTACCCCTGATTTGGTTAATAATTCTTCCTGACTTTGTGTCCAACCAATTTGGCTGCGAACATCCGCTTGCAAACCAGTAGGTAACTTGTCCAACCGTTTAAACCCTTCTAGTAATAGATAAACACTTCCCAGACGAGTTAATAACCTTTCCTCCCATGCCTTACCAGTGTGGGGAATGCTACCCATTTCCTTAATCAATCTGGCAACACCCCCTGCTTGAGCATCTACTAATCTAGCTGCGGCCGTATCCCAAAAGCTATAGGGTTGGGCTTGTGCAACAGCTAAACCTTGACGTAGCAAATCTCGCAGCCACACCTCTAAATCCTCCATCCCGGCTTTAACTTTGTTGTAGCGTTGTTCAGCCCGTTTGACTTTGGCTTTTGGATCTACTGTTTTTTTCGCAGCAGTTTTTTGTTTTTCAATTTGTTTTTGCTGTCGAGTATTTAGCCATTGACTCACCCAATCCGGAGGAGTACTGTGGTGGAAATTATCTTTGCTATTGGCAAATAATAAAAATAAACCCAGTCCATGTTTACAAGGAAACTTACGGCTGGGACAGGAACACTTAAAAGCTGGTTCTGTAATATCAATTTGGGTGCGGTAGGGATTTTTACCACTACCTTGGCACTCTCCCCAAATAGCTTGCTCATTGCAATTCAACGACAACCATTTATGGCGTACAGCTAAAGACTTGCCATTTTTGGCTGAACTAGCATCTGGTGCTAGGGATAAAATTTTTTCCTGAGTCCACATTGTAGACATGGGTGGGCACCGACTACGGTTTTTGCTTTTATACTTTCTTAATCAATAATATTAACCATTAGCTAACCAACCATATTTTTGCTATCACTTAATTCCCTTGATTGGTAATCACGGCAACCTTCACAGGGACCACAAGGGTTTATCGCACAACGAATATGGGCAGAACGGGCATTATATCGGCAGCTAATGTCACCAATGAGAAAACCCACACCTTCAAGATAGTGGCGATCGCTCTCTCCTGGCTCTGGTATGATATTATACCTCCCCTGGGCAGATGGGAAGGTCATGCTTAATCGCCTCAAACGCGAGCGCGCCCTCATATGGACTTTACGGATTACCCATAAAGATAATACGGGGGGAAACAAACCAATGGCTATCACTAAAAGTGTTTTCCACACCTTGATACATTACCTCTTTAATTATGTACTCATCTTGTTTAGGATATCTTGTGTTTCCCAAGGTAGGGAGAGGAAAATATCCAGGGAACTCACTACTAGTAGATAATTACAGCATTTTGCAGGTTAATAAAGTACAGGATTATATACTACAACTAAGTGTGGAATGGGTATCCTTACCCATCCAAATGTACTTCACGAAAATGAAATATGCTGTAAGTGATTAACTAGAACTTTTGTTCTACATTAACGTACTTACTACTACTTTCATCAGCATAGCTCCTCAAAACTCGCAAGGTACAGGACTTACGCAATTGTCACCATCGGTAGTTGGTGCGTGACGTGATAAGTTTTATTACTACGTTCAAATATTTTCCCATCTCACGCAACGGCAATAATGCACCACAAGAACATCTACACAGCATTTTGCCTCCCCTAGGCGAAAAAATATGCCAGTTGCGTAAGTCCTAAGGTAATTACTAAATTTAATATTTATAATGTTTGTTTACAAATGGTAGCAATAATTCAGCGATCGCGAAAAAGAGATAAATAGGTTTTATTATACAAGTTTTTGTCTTTCTGTCGTTAATATTTAGTTCGAGCAGATTTAACTAGTATCAAACAGGCTATTTAAACTATACAAAAAGCTGAAATAATATTTTTTTTGAATTTTGTACAAAGGTGGGATGAAGTAAACAAGTAGCTAAGAGTGGAACGGGAAAAATTCTCAATTGAATCAATAAATTTATTGATAGTTTTTACGCCAATATTCGAGATCTTCAATAGATATACATTTAGTTAACACATTCATGCCATTACCTCGCCAAGATACTTCAGGATCTGTAGTAAAAACCGCAGTTTCTAACTCTTCGGCATTAATGTTCCAATATTCACTAAAACGGCTTTTCAAAGTAATTACTTGGTCAAATACTTTATTTCTATGCTTATTTCGTCTTTTTCTTTCCGTTGCCCCAGTCGCATTTGTGTCAATAAATTTAGTTTCAATCAAAAATAATTTGAAATGGGGTGTAAGATAAACAAAATCGCATTTTCCTAGGTCTGTGTAGTCAGAGATCGGTGACTTTTCAAATAGTAGAAGTTCTGAACAAAGAGGAAATAACTGTTTAATATTCAAAAATAGATAAGCCTGTAATAGTAGCTCTTTATCATAGGGGAAACTTACAACTCCCTCAAAAAATTTAGTGATTTCTTCATGGGTTTGGGGCTGCATTCTTCTGCAATATGTAACAAAATTAGTGATTGCATATGATGCTGTATAAATTTGATGTGCAGTCATGAGTGTACTCTCCATCTTCCTCCACATAAATGGTTATGGGATTCAAAAATATCATTCTTTTTCAGTAATCATCATCCGCATAAGTAACTAAAAAAACATTTTATTATGCTATATATACGTTCATATACCGATAAAAAATGACCACGTTATTTGATAAATAGATCAATATCGCGGTCATCATATTAAAAATTTTTCGGTAAAACAAACAGTATCGATTACGACAATAATCATGCTCAGGGAGAATTGATTTTTGAATTTGGGGATTATGTTTGGTGCAGTTGTTGTATGCGAGCTATAAAACTAGCATTTTTCAAAGCTTGAATGGTACTCATGGAATCCTGCACCCAAAATTGCCGACCAAAACGGACTAATTGTCGAGAAGTCCCAGCCTGAACAATGCCAATTACTGGTACCTTGGCTTTTTCTTTTTCCCCTGAATGCTCTTTTAAAATTGTTCTTAAACGGTCTTGTTCTTCAATAGTAGTTGCTTGATGGGGAGATAATTCTACCATTACCATTTGCACATTTTCCACTATTTCTGTATTTTCGACAATTAATTGGGTTTGTTCATCGCGGCGATCTATTTTACCCCACAAAATTAACCTGGCATCAACTTCTAGTAAGGGATGAATGCGTTCATAAGTTCGGGGAAAAACAACGGCTTCTGATTGAGCAGTCAAATCTTCTATTTGTAAAATTGCCATGGGATCCCCTTTTTTGGTAATCACCTTTTTCACCCCATTGAGCATGACAACGACACAAACGAGGCTTCCTTCTTTACGTTCGCCTATTTGAGTAAGATTAATGGGGGTGAGAACTTTAGCGGCTTGGTTTAAGGATTTCAAAGGATGATCGGAAACATAAAAACCCAAAATTTCCTTTTCCAGGCGTAGTTTTTCCTGGGGGGGAAAATCAGCCACTGGCTTGGCTTTGGGAGCCATTTCAAAGGCATTTTTCACGGGACTAGGGGTGTTTGTAGAAGAGAATCCCCCTCCGAATAAATCAAACAGATTTCCCTGTCCGCTAGCCCTATCTTTAGCACGGGATTGTCCCCAATCGTAGACTAATTCTAAATCTTGAATTAATTGATGGCGGTTGGGGTTAATTTTATCAAAAGCTCCACAGTGGATGAGGGATTGGACAGTCCTCCGGTTAACAGTACCTAAATCCACGCGATCGCAAAAATCTCCTAGGGCTTGAAACTCTCCTCCTTCCTCCCTAGCTGCTAAAATTGCGGCGATGGCATTTTGTCCCACGTTACGTACCGCCGACAATCCAAACAAAATCTTCTTTTCCAAGGGGGTAAAATCAACCCCAGAACGATTGATATCTGGCGGTTCAATAGGGATTTTCATGCTCAAACAGGTGGAAATATATTTCTGCACCTTATCTGTATCCCCACTGTTAGCGGTTAACAGTGCTGCCATATACTCTAATGGGTAGTTAGCTTTTAAGTATGCTGTTTGATAGGTAACATATCCATAGGCAGTGGAATGGGATTTGTTAAAACAATTGGCAGCAATTAAGCCATTTTTGATGGCAAAATTGTGGTCATTTCTCACACCAATGTCATATACTTGCTGCGTACCTAAAGATTTACGAGTGAGGATTTTAACCATTATTTGTGATGTTCAGAATGTGACCAATTAACTAAACTAAACTAAAAAATTTGTTGCCAAAATTAAATAATATTTTCTATCTAAACTCCTCCAATACATATTAAATCAGTGAACAGTGAACAGTGGTAACTGTTAAACCCAGGTGATACAACTTAGTAGTCCTTTTCATTAATTTTGACGAATCGCAGGCCGCCGCCTAACAGATCCCCGGCTTCTATCCTAGGAATTGTTACAAGTGTGCGGATATTGATTGAGAAGTCGGGGATCTTTTACCTAGTACTCCGCCAAGGGAACTATGCCAGGTTAATAATGAGAATAAAAAGTTCTTTTCTCCCCACACTCCCCACACTTCCCACACTCCCCCATCTCCCCCTACCCAGCAAAATTGCTTT
>JASJCX010000069.1 GCA_030065255.1 Calothrix sp. MO_167.B42
AGTTGACAGTATTAGGGAAACTTACTCATTACTCATTACTCATTACTCATTACTCATTACTCATTACTCATTACTCATTACTCATTACTCATTACTTCCCTCTTTCCCCCTTTCTCTCCCACAACCATAGGAATAGTAAAATAAAATTGGCTACCTTGATTTTTACCAGCAGATTCAGCCCAAATCTTACCACCCCAATTATTCACAATCTGCCGACTAATTGCTAATCCTAACCCCGTACCTCCGGTAGTACGCCTGAGGGCACCTTCTTCTTGGTAAAACAAGTCAAACACGGCTTCTAGGCGATTTGGCTCAATGCCTCTACCAGTATCTACAACACTAACCTCTACCATGTGATTGCCATTGACATCGGCATTAATGGTAATTTCCCCGGCGGATGGGGTAAATTTACAGGCATTGTCCACTAGCTTGGCTAGAACTTCTACCAACCAATCGCCATCAGCTCTAATCAAAGGTAGTTGGGGGGAAATTTCTGCAATAATATTGGGTAGTTTGTCGGTTCCAGAACGGGCACGCACTCGACTGAGGGCTAAATCTATACATTCTTGTAAGTGTAAAGATTCTGGATGCCATTCTACCCGCCCGCTTTCTAGGTTAGAAAGGGTCAAGAAGTCTTGTATTAGTTTCCGCATCCGTTCTGAGTCTGCCAGGGCAGTACTCAACATGATCTCCTGTAATTCTGGAGGCATATCTGGCTCGGTGGCAAGACTTTCCAAACAAACTTGAATAGTGGATAAAGGGGTGCGTAGTTCGTGCCCGGTAATAGCGATTAAATTACTACGAGTTTGATCGAGGGCTTCTAATTGCTGATTGAGTTTTTCCAAATTAGCGTATGCTTCAGCTTGAATGAGGGCCGCACCAATAGAAGTTGCAATCGCTTTGACTAAATCTAATTCCCCTGCTTGCCATTCATGGGGTTGTTCGGTGCAATAATGTAGTTCTATAATGCCCAATAGTCTGCCTTGGTACAACACAGGTTCTATAAGCCAAGAACGAATACCAAATTTTTCGATGGGATACCACAGGGTTTTAGAGGTAGTTATGCGAGAATCTTTCCAAGTATCTGAGATACAAACCCCTTCTCCTGTATTTACCACATCCTGAAATAGGGGATTACTTGCCAATTGCCAAGCTTGTCCAGATAAAGATAATACACCAGGCATTAAAAACTCTTGTTCAATAGTTGCCTGGATATCAGTGGCTTGGGCGCGATAAATTAAACACCGGCAAGCTTCTACATTTTGTCCTAACTCTTGGGCCGCTACCTGGAGAATTTCCTGGGGATTGAGCGATCGCCGAATGGCATTACTAATGGAATTAACTAACTGTTCTTTACGTGCTTGGGCGGAGATGGAGCGGTATGCCTTATGTAATTTATACTGACTTGCTTGTAAGTAAGTAACTAGACGCTGGACAAAGGGATCTGTGTCAATATCGCAAGCAAACTCACTTTGATTGCTCACTTCTACATCATTCCTAGGTCTACCAATCCCAAATCTTTGCCGTGCCTCTTCAATTTTTTCTAATAGTTCGGGCCTATACAATAAAATTCTTTCTAGGAGCAAGTCTGCTACTTTGAGGCTTACCCCCCTTTCTGCGGTCCAAATACCTTCAAACCTCCGTGCTGTATCCGTATCCATACTAGGGGTTAAATGCCGTCGCTGCTTATTTTTGGCAATGGAGCCTAGGCTTTCCCTACAAACTAGACAAGTCGCATAATTTTGAGCTATTACCACCAAATGCCACTCTTGTGCTAGGGCATCATCTGCCTCAAAGGCGATTTTCTCATAATACTCAGAGCTATGGGAAAAATCTGTTTCTGGTGCAGATAACACATAAACTTGATTGCTTCGTTGTGCTAGTCGCTGATAACGATGTGCCTCTTGGCGATAAAATCGCTCTCGCTGGAAGCTAGCAATCACTAGTGGCTTCTCTAAGGTAGCTGCCAAAACCTGATCTTCCATTGCATGGGAGAGGGCTGTTAGAGAAGCTTTAAAATATAGCTGGGGACGCAGGTGGGGTAAAACCTGTAGCAGCGCAGTCAGCACGGAAGTCGAAATGCTCATGAATATTTTTCAAGAGAGCCACTGTATGGATCAAAGTTTTGTCACAGCTGCATTGTACAAATTACAATCAAATATCAAGTCAATTTAACTGTTGCGATATGTAAAGAATACTAAACAGCTGGTTTAACTAGAGGATGGGAAATATAATTATCCTTGTTTTTTGTCCCTTGTTTCCTAGGTTTTTATTAGTATTTTCGCCTGTTGAGCGTATATTCAATTAGCGATCGCTATTTTGAGAAAAACCGCGTTAGTACCTTATTGGTATTATTAAAGACACATAACGGGGTTAAATATCTTAATTCATCTACTGACACCCTGATGTGGTATGGCGCTACGCGCAAGTAATAAGTAATAGGTAATAAGTAATAAGTTTACTGTTCATGTGTTTAGGCCTTCAACAATGTCTTAACGTATATGCGTAGTGCTATAAATCATAGACCACTAACCTAATATACATTTTTAATTCACACTATTATTCATCAACTATCTAGAAGTACCCTGAGAATCCTTGTTAAGAAAATTTACGATCAAATAATGCAACTAATATTCAATATTAGAATTCTGCATTAATAATTTTAGCCAGTCATGGTTCCAATTAATTCTGATTCCTTACGGATGTGCTTACCTTTGATCCCATACTGTTGGTGTAGCCTACACTGTGCTTTTAGCCTTTGAATAAATGGGATACTATTTCCATGAAACTTTCTGTGCAAAGACACAGAAAGCTATGAAAATATTCTGCAAAAAATTATTCTGGATGGATAACAAAGCCTAAATCCTGGTAATTAGCTGATAGATTCCGGGAAAAAATAGATAGCTCAGATTTTTTGTATAATGCAATACACATTATTTTCTCCAGCCACATTTGTAATTTAATCTTTAGTTTTAATTACAATTTTCTCCAGTTAATAAATTAATTAGACAAATATTTATTCTTTATAATTATTCACACAAATTCAACAAATCTAAAAATTAATATTTGTAAATCATCCATAATCAGATTTACTTTTTTTATATATATTAAGTTATAGCAATAATAACAATAGATATTAATATATATTTCTTCAAATAAGTCAGTCAATAATCAAATATTCAGCTATCTCTATCAATTGATAATTTTATATTTTCTTCAACAATGCTAAGTATTTATCCCATTCTCTCTATATTTCTTATCTACCCAAAATTTTATTTTAAATTAACTATTTTCCGCCACTTGCATCAATAAAATGTCGAAAAGACTAGAATTATGAATGCTAAGGGCTGGATTATGGCAACAATGAAAAAGGTAAAAGTTTAACTAGATTTAATCTTTTACCTTTCATTATTTTTTTAGAATTACTCTTGATTCTCTAGCTTATGTGCTGGGGAGTCATTGTAAAGAGCGTCTAGTTGTTGGCGTGCATCTTCAACATTAATTGATCGCATAACCAAAAGAGGCTCTTTAATTAATTTACCCTTACTATCTAGCAATTCTGGATGAGGAACAGAATCCTTCTGTAATGATGAATAGGTACGATTTCCCCGATTTCCATTGGATAATGACGATCCTGCATAAGTCCGCTCCCTATCCACACTGAAGGATAACAGATTGCGAATCAAGTTAGTAATGGCTATAAAAGCAAGGATTGTAAAAGAGACAATGTAAAGCAGGTGCAGCATTTTGATTTTCCTCCAGGGGCAGCAAGTTTTAAAATCTTCTATCGTAAATATTTGATTCCCATTGACTGACACACAATAGATATATTCCTATTTGAGAATATAGCCATATATCTACATTGTGTGTTCAGTCCGGTTGTAGGAACTAGAATTGCAAAAAATCATCATAAATTTTTACTTTTTAACTCACATTCTGTCTGAAGCTTGTTAGTCTGTATTTTGGGCACGGAAACCCATTGCTACTTTCCAGCATTCGGTTAATAATTTATGCCAAGGCATAATTGTTTCCATGTCAATCCCTACTTGTCCTTTTGTTGCAGAAAACAGCATCTTTGCTGTATTTACCTCATTTTGTGCTTGCTTTACCCTTGCGAGCAAAGTAGATTTATCTTGATCGCTCAAAAATGAAATTTCCTCATTTTCTAAGAGTTTACGCGATCGCGTAAACCAATATTGAAAATCCTCTAGCAGGGGTTGTAAAACATCCTTCAACAATTCGGACTCTGGCAATTTTGAGTCTCCCATAAATCACAAGCATAATTCCAAGTTTCTTACTAATATTAACGCTATTTACAATTCTTTACATTTTAAATTAATAGCTGGTATGCCAAAATCTTAAAGTAGTCTGTAGTTTAAATCACAAAATCTTATTATAAATAGTTATCGTAAAATTTGTATATACTCCAGAGGTAGAGAATTTGCTTTCTTGCTATAAGACTAGTGCTCTGTCCCATAAAATATGATGGTTTGAATAATGAACCGCATTAGCTCTCGCCATGCCCGAAGGGCTTTAGGCGCAAAGGACGCAAAGTCAGGAAAAAAGAAGAGAAATAGGGATATTCAATTTATCCATCAAAACTAATGCGATGAGCCAGTAGTTCCAAGGAAAAACAATTTGGACTACCAATTATCTAAATGAGAATTTTTACTTCTCCTTGCTTCTGTGGTTAAAAATCAGGGTAGAGGTTGATATTCCATGAACTGACTGGGAAAATATTGGCAATAATTTTCATGAGTAAAGTCATGCCCAGGCCAGCTAAACCCATATAATCTAACTTTGTAGAATCATAGGGGTTCTGGATTCCTCCCATTAGGGGTAGAAATAATATAAACGCAGTTATACAAGTAAACAAATCACTTCGTTAATGGTTCAACAGCCGATGTCGCCAAATTCACCTTCCAATCAGCCGGAAAAGCCGGAAAAAATTTATTTACCTCGTACCAGCGAGTCAGAAAATTTAAAAAAGATTCGCCACACCGCATCCCATGTGATGGCAATGGCGGTACAGAAGCTGTTTCCCAAGGCGCAAGTTACAATTGGTCCCTGGATTGAACAAGGCTTCTATTACGATTTCGAGAATCCAGAACCATTTACGGAAAAGGACTTGAAAGCCATCCAGAAACAGATGGTAAAGATTATTAATCGTAAATTACCCGTGGTGAGGGAAGAAGTTAGCCGTGAAGAAGCCGAGCGACGGATTCGGGAGATTAACGAACCTTATAAATTAGAAATACTGGCAGATATTCAACAAGAACCCATTACCATTTATCATTTAGGGGATGAATGGTGGGATTTGTGTGCTGGTCCCCATTTGGAGAATACCGGTGAATTGCACCCCAAGGCCATCGCTTTAGAAAGTGTGGCGGGTGCTTACTGGCGTGGGGATGAGAATCAAGCACAATTACAACGCATATATGGGACTGCTTGGGAAAATCCTGAACAATTAGCTGAATATCAGCGTCGCAAACAAGAAGCTCTCAGACGGGATCATCGTAAACTAGGTAAGGAATTAGGATTATTTATTTTTACTGATATTGTCGGCCCAGGGTTGCCTTTATGGACACCCAAAGGTACCTTGTTGCGGACTATTCTCGAAGATTTTCTCAAACAGGAACAGCTAAAACGGGGTTATTTACCTGTGGTGACTCCCCACATTGCCAGGGTAGATTTATTTAAAAAATCTGGACATTGGCAGAAGTATAAAGAAGATATGTTTCCTCTGATGGCGGAAGATGAGTCAGCCGCAGCAGCAGAGCAAGGTTTCGTCATGAAACCCATGAATTGTCCTTTCCACATCCAAATTTATCAAAGTGAATTGCGTTCCTACCGGGAATTACCCATACGTCTGGCAGAATTTGGCACAGTCTACCGCTACGAACAATCCGGGGAATTAGGTGGTTTAACTAGGGTGAGGGGTTTCACTGTGGATGATTCCCACCTATTTGTGACTCCAGAACAATTGGATGAGGAGTTTTTGAATGTTGTGGATTTGATTTTGTCGGTGTTCAAGAGTCTGCAACTGAAGAACTTTAAAGCCAGATTGAGTTTCCGCGACCCAGACAGTGATAAATATATTGGTAGTGATGATGCTTGGGAAAAAGCCCAAGGTGCCATTCGTCGTGCCGTGGAACACCTGGGGATGGAACACTTTGAAGGCATTGGGGAAGCGGCATTTTATGGACCCAAGCTTGATTTTATCTTCCAGGATGCCCTAGAACGGGAATGGCAACTGGGTACGGTGCAGGTAGATTACAACCTCCCAGAACGTTTTGATTTAGAGTATGTTGCTGAAGATGGGACTCGCCAACGTCCAGTAATGATACACCGTGCGCCTTTTGGTTCCTTAGAACGGCTGATTGGGATTTTGATTGAGGAGTATGCAGGGGATTTTCCCTTGTGGTTAGCACCAGTACAAGCGAGATTGCTACCAGTCACCGAACAGCAGATTGATTTTGCCCAAGAAGTGGCGGTGAAAATGAGAGAATTGGGTATCCGTGCAGAGGTGGATAACAGTGGTGAAAGGTTGGGTAAATTGATTCGCAATGGGGAGAAACAAAAGATACCTGTGATGGCAGTTGTAGGAGCCAAGGAAGTGGAAACTAATACCTTAAGTATTCGTAGTCGTGCTTCCGGGGAGTTAGGAACAATGGCTGTGGCGGAGGTGTTGGAGAAGATGAAAGAAGCGATAGGTAAATTTGAGAACTTTTAATTCCAAGTCCCAGTTTCTTTGAGGAACTGGGCTTTTTCGAGTAATGAGTAATGAGTAATGAGTAAGATTCGCCATCTTTTCAATTTGGTTATATCGTAATTAATTTAGCCGGACTTGATAGTATGGGTGATTTGCCAGACATCATATCAATTCTTTAATCTAAAATCTAAAATCTAAAATCTAAAATCTAAAATCAACAACGGATTATCTGTTTTTCAAAATTGATTGACCACGATTAGTCATTGGTGAGCGGATTGAAAAATCTGGTTTGCAGTCAGTTTTAATTCCGGGAATGATTTTAATTTAACTACATCATCACCTCTATATAAAATACTTTTGTATAAGCCATTTTCTAATTGACAAACGGTAATAGTAGGTAGTTTTGGATTACCAATAAATCTTTTTCCGCCAAGTCCTAAGTAATCAACAATCATAAATTCAGGTATGCCTATATTTTCGTATTCCTCGAATTTAACTGCATAGTCATCACCCCAATTAGTACTTACTATTTCTACTACTAATACTATTGATTCATGTTGAAAAACTGTAGACTCTTTCTCGTATAAAGGCTCATTCTTTAAGTTACGCTTATCTAACACCAACACATCGGGCAAATAAGCTGAGTCTTTACCGTCAGGTTTTACTAATACTTTGGCAGGAATTATATAGGGTTGATTTAAACTATCTATTTGTACGTTTATCTTCCTAGATAAAAACGCAAAAACATTCTCATGTTTACCAATAGGTTGAGCCACTTCAATAACTACCCCATGATGCAATTCATACCTTTTATCTTCTGGTATCCATTTAACGAATTCTTCAAATGTCAGCGTTTTGTTTAATGTTTGAATCATCTAAAAATCTCCGGGAGTATAGAAACATATTCTGGTTGTGAATTTGTGAATAAACCTCCTTAACCTGAACAGAGGTTACTTATTACTTATTACTTATTACTTATTACTTATTAAGTGCGCCTGGTGGATTTTGGAAAGTACCAACTACCTTATCAATCTCTTGAGCTACAGCCAACATTTCCATTTCCTGCCATCGCTTACCAACAACCTGCATGCCTATAGGTAAACCATTCTCAGTTTTGCCAATGGGAATCACAACAGCAGGATGTCCACTGAGATTAAATGGCATGGTGTATGCTCCATTGGCAACTCCGTGGGGATAAGATTTACCATCAATATCAATCGCAGTCCAAGCAGGACGATGGGTAAATGCAGGGGTTGCAGCCACGGGAACAAGCCAGACATCCCATGGTTCCAATGCTCGATCCATTTCAGCCGTAAAACAGTCTCGTTCCGTAAGTGCCTGAAAATATCCCTTGAGACTGGGATTGAATAGTTCCGGTAGAAATCTGCTAAAGTCTCCTAATTTTCGCAGTTGTTTATCACCTTGGGTTGCAGTTCTAAATATTACACCCAAACCACGACGGATGTTATATCTATCCATGGGTTGAGCGTAACTATTAACATATACTGCCATGCGCGTATAGAGGTTAAGTATATGGGAAATATGAAAATTCTCAGGCAGCCAACGTTCGATTTGTAACCCTGTTTGGGACAATTTATTGGCAACCGTAGCCATTGCAGTTTTAGTTTCACGACTCACCGGAACCTCCAACCATTCATCAATCCAAGCAATTTTGAGATTTTGCCAAGATTTGCCAGAAGGTATATCTAGGGGAATCGGTGGCACATCTGGACGACGAGCATCAGCACCTGCAATTAAGGAAAAACACAGGCGAATATCTTCCAGAGAACGGGCAAAACACCCCACAGTCATCATCTGTCGCAGACATATGGGCATTCCCGGCACTTCTGGAATCATTCCTGCCGTAGAAATACGCCTGTCCGTTGGTTTTAAACCATACACACCACAGAAATGAGCCGGCTGACGCACCGAGCCAGCAAAATCGTTACCCAAATCCAAGGCTGAAAACCCCGCAGCAACGGCAGCCGCACTACCTCCGGAACTGCCCCCAGGGGTGTATTCCAGATTCCAAGGATTATTTACCCTGGGAAAGAGGGAATTTGTACTTTGGTAATCACCTGCAAGCTCTGCCATATTACTTTTTCCCAGAATCACCGCCCCCGCACTTCGCAATCTGGCAACAGCAGTGGCATCCTGTGGAGGGAGATAATCTTTCAGGGGAATATAACCCGCAGTAGTACGGAGATTCTGGGTTTCAAAAATATCTTTAATGGTAATGGGAACTCCATGTAAAACCCCCCAATTTTCCCCCTTAACTAAAGCTTCATCTGCAAGCTTGGCTGTTGTATAGGCATTATCTTCATCCAAAGTACAAATCGCATTCAGACGGGAATTGTATTTGGCGATTTGAGCCAGGTGAGCATCGAGAACTTCCACAGCGGAAACTTCCCGTTTTCTAATCATTTGTGCTAATTGATGAGCCGGAGCAAAAGTCAGGTTAGTCATAAGCAACAAACCCATAATTTTGGTCGAGTTAATTTATTCAGTCACCAATCCTGTTTCTGGGAGTAACCAATTGTAATCGATTGATTTTTATCATAGGGTGATTAGAAAGAACTACCACTCCACAATTATGAAAATTATTGCTTTAATACTACTCTTGTTACAATTCTTTTTCTTCCCACTACCTGCTCAGGCTGCCAGATGTCAAAATCTTGATGGTCATAAGATTTGTATAATTAGTCTCAAACGTAGTCCGAAAAGATACTGGAATTATCGAGCTGCTATTAGTATTGATGGGGAGAAAAAGCCAGTAGAAATTTACAACTGTCGCAGCAATTTTAAGATCCAAAAGGATGGAAAAATTGTATCATTTACAGAAAATAGTCCTGGTAAATTTATCTGTAAAAACTTTAAAGGTTAGTTGTCAGCAACCCTTACTTTTAGTTCCTCCTTCTGTGCGGATAAATTATGACTCCTAGTATCCTCAGCAGGAAGAAACTATTAACATATTAAAAAACCCCTTATTAATATTTAATCAATGACCGTATCTTCCCAACAGCTAACAACAGACAACTTAGAAAAACTCCTTTGGAATTGGCAGGGTTACAATATCCAGTACACCGTCATGGGTAAGGGAAAACCCTTAGTTCTGATTCATGGCTTTGGTGCATCCATTGGACATTGGCGGAAAAATATTTCCGTACTCGCCAATGCAGGCTATCAAGTTTTTGCCCTTGATTTGTTAGGTTTTGGCGGTTCTGCAAAAGCACCCATTGATTATACTATGGAAGTATGGGTAGAACTACTGAGGGATTTTTGGCAAGTACATATTCAAGAGCCTGCCATATTTATTGGTAACTCCATTGGTGCATTGTTAAGCTTGATGGTGTTAGCAGAACATCCAGAAATTAGTACAGGTGGGGTTTTAATTAACTCCGCAGGTGGTTTAAGTCATCGTCCCCACGAATTAAAATTACCATTGCGCGTGGTGATGGCCACCTTTAATAAACTAGTGAGTCATCCCATAACAGGTAAATTCCTGTTTAACAATATTCGTCGTAAATCCCAAATTCGCCGCACTCTTTATCAAGTTTACTGCGATCGCAATGCAGTTACGGATGAGTTAGTAGATTTACTTTATACCCCAGCTTGTGATCCAGGAGCCCAGCAAGTTTTCGCTTCCATTCTCACGGCTCCTGCTGGTCCTGCTCCCGATGAATTATTGCCAAAGGTAAAACATCCATTGCTGGTTCTTTGGGGCGCTAATGACCCTTGGACACCCATTACCGGTGCCAAAATATATGAACAAGCCCAGGAAGATGGGAAAAATATCCAAGTAGTTCCCATTGCGAATGCAGGCCATTGTCCCCACGATGAGGTTCCTCACCTGGTAAATCCACAGATTATTAATTGGTTAGATACAGCATTTTGCATGTAAATAAAGTACAGGACTACATAGTAAAACCAAGAGCGGTATGGACATCCCTGCCCGCAAATGTACTTAACGAAGATGAAATATGCTGCAGGTTCTCAAAAAACCAAACCTGGTTTTAGAGAGTCTATTATCCCTTTTGTGTCACTCTGGAGAAAAAAACAAATGTAGGTTGGGTAGAGCGATAGCGAAACCCAACAATACCAGATTTTTTTGCTGTTGGGTTTCGTCCCTCAACCCAACCTACATCTGCCAACTGCCAACTATCAACTGCCAACTATCAACTGCTATCTTATATTTACCATCCCAAAATGCATCTCACACGTTGCTCAACAGGCTACGGTGTACACACAAGTCCTACTTATCTTCGTTTCAGTCTATGAATGCCCCCTAAATCCCCATCTATAAAAAGCAAAGCATCTGCTCATTCCCCCCAGTATTGGGGGTTAGGGAGCGGGGGACGCATGGAAATCCTTGTCCCCCCAATTTTGGGGGTTAGGGGGCGTTTAGGTGAGGGTTTGGCTAAATTTAATTACTTGTGTGTACACGTGAGGCTCAACAGGAGAGTACGAGATGCATTTTGGTTTTCAATAACACCAATTTGAACAACGATTACTACACATGGATTACCCAAGGGCTTATCCAGTGAGGATTTCACCATCTAAAAATTCAAAATGGTATAACGATGGTAGCCTTTGAACACAAACTATCGGCGACTCATGCAATCAACCCCACAGGATTATTCCGCTTACTTTACTAGGGGAGAAATGAGCATGAGAATTTTCTGCCATTCCCCAGCTAAGTACTAGCAAGCTACTGCACAAGCTCAAAACCGAAATTTGCTTAAGAAATTTGACCGCTAAAGACAGGCTTTACTTTATGGTCAATCAATTCCCCCAAGTCTTCGGAAATTGTCAAATGTTCTGGTTTACATTTTTTAACGTTTACCACAATTCCTTGGGCACCTTCCATTTCTAAATCTTCCACATAACCTTTGCTGGCGGTTTCAGCTTCAGCAGTATTGAGAAAAGGACCAAAGTAGTAAGTGCAACGAGGATTCTGGGTGACAATTTCCACCCACCAAGCCAAGCCGAAATTTTGAAAAGTACTGGTCAATGATTCCTTAAGGTTATTCCAAAGCATACTCATTGTTTTGGCGATTTATTAACTCGAAAATGGGCTATTAATGGGCTATTAACAGGTTTGCTAATAATTTTTCCTTTACATTTCTTTATACTCTGTTAGACAGGTTTTTTCCAAGGGTTTGTTTGCAATTTATCTAAATGGAGGGTATTTACCCAACGTTGTCTATACATTTCATATAATGCCATACCTGTGGCCACAGAAGCATTGAGGCTGGGAGTTTTTCCTAGCAGGGGAATAGAAACCAAGCCATCACAGGAGCGTTGTGTCAAGATACTCAGACCTTCTCCTTCAGAGCCGACTACCAAAACTACAGGACCACTAAAATTCATGGTATGAAGGGGTTCACTGGCAGTTGCGGCGGTGCCATATATCCAGAAACCATTGGTCTTCAATTGTTCCAAAGCCCTTTGCAAGTTTACCACCCGAGCAACGGGAAAGTTTTCCAAAGCACCAGCAGCAACTTTGATTACCGTGGATGTGATCCCAGATGCTCTCCTTTGGGGAATTACCAATCCTTGAGCGCCAATTGCTTCTGCTGTGCGAATAATTGCTCCCAAATTGTGGGGATCGGTAATTCCTTCGGCAACTATAATTACTGGTTCTGGGACAGATTGTGATTGTTCAATTAATTCATATAAATCAATGTAGCTATAGGGGGCAATTTGTGCAGCTATGCCTTGATGGTTTGCTCGTTCGGTGATTTGATCTAAACGCCTGGGTTCTACTTCATCAATGACAGTACCATTTTCCTTGGCTTTGAGAATCAGGGAGTGGAAACGGGGATCGTATCTGAGTTTAGATGTAATCCAAATGCGGTTGAGGCTTCTTTGTCTTTCTAAAGCAGTTAGTACTGGGTGGCGGCCATAAATCAGATCGCTATTGGAGGTGTTTGGTTGTGATGAGGATGTGCGATGATCGAGATGGTGATGTTGTTTCACGTTAACAGCCGTTTGCTGCTCTCGATCGCGCTCAGAATACTTAGGCTGGCCAATTGTACTCTTAATTATCCGCTTTCCCTTTAGCTTTAATGGTTTAGCAGGGGATTTAGCGCGATTGGAGGTAATAATTTTCTTAGTTTTATTTGCCATGGAAGTTTGTGGATACGTGGATACATTAATAATTGGTCATGCAAAAAATACCAGATACCATTTTTGATTTTTGATTGCGCGTCAAGTTGCCAGTCAGGGGAGTTATCCTGGTTAACAAATTTTCCCAGACAGATTGTGAAAGAACTAATGTACTAGTTTTTCACATTGCTATCTATCGCAATCATTGTTTACTAATGGATGGTTTTTTGCTCAAATTGGGGCGATTTGAGCAAATTAATTCAATCGAATAGATCTAGAGAGCAATTTTTATGGATTTTTCACAATGCTTTTAGCTGTAGCTTTTGTAATAGTTCGGTTAAGCGTTGATAATCAGTTAAATATAAATAGCCAATCAAAGTTTCAAGGCTGGTTGCTTGTTGGTAGACACCTACTTTAACTCGTTTGGGGCGACCATTGGCTGCATTACGACCCCTACGGACAATTTCTAATTCATTAGCATGGAGATGAGGAATAAGCGATCGCATTATTTCGGCTTGAGTTTCTGCCCTTACCTGTGCTACCACTAGGCGATGGTAGTTTTCTACTTTTTGGGGTGGCAGTAAGTAAAACATCCTCACATACAACTCATAAACTGCATCTCCTAAATAAGCTAAGGCTGAGGGAGAAATTTGTTGTATTTGGGCTGGAGAAATGTCTTGAGTTAATTGCTGGGTGATGGCGCTGAGTACTTGGCAATTGGATAAATCAAATTTGAGTTGTTCATCTGCTGTCTCTAATTGCTTTTCCCCTGTTGATTTCACAAATCCATCATTCCTCTTGAGCTGCAAATGGGCAGTGATACAAACTAACTTTGATCATGTTACAAAAACTGCTGCCTAAGTTTAAATATTTTTGGTTTCTGCTTCAACTTTTACATACAATACTTCACTTTATACAATCATACTAGATACATGGCAATACATCTGGTTGGGTGGGTTTTAAATTTAATGAAATTTAGTTAAGCAGAAATATTAGCATTTCCTGGCTCCTCAATCTTAACTATTTTCTAACCAGACTGACACGGGGACTTGCTCCCCTGATTCTTCTACTGGTATAGCAATAGACACATTGGTTAGGACAAGATTGTTCTACTCAAGAACTGTCACCGAAGAGGCACCGGGGCAGGGGGAGTGAGGGGAGTGTGGGGAGTGTGGGGAGTGTGGGGAGTGAGGGGAGTGTGGGGAGTGTGGGGAGTGTGGGAAGTTTAACCATCAACTGTCAACCGTCAACCGTCAACTGTCAACCATCAACTGTCAACCATCAACAGAAATGATTACCGATCCCCTAATCCCTATTGTCAACCTAGATAAAAGTTAAGCTATCCGGATGTGAAGATCGGATAGCTATACGAATTTTACTGGTAAAGTTATCAAGATGACTTGATATTTTCCACAGCTACATCAACTGATGTTTGTAGGGCAAGAAACTTCTCCAAACGGACAAGTTTGACCGTTTGAGTAACACGAGCATTGCTAACAATTTGCAAGGTTCCACCAGCAGTTTGAGCTTGCTTGGCTAGCTGTACTAAAGCTCCTAAACCAGAACTGTCAACAAAATCAATTTTTGAAAGATCCAGAATAATATTCTTGTGGCTTTCATCAATCTTACTGCCCATGACCTTACGAAATGTTGGTTCTGAGAAGGCATCTAATAAACCTGTGAGGCGGAACAGCTGGTAGTTATCCCGGACTTCACGAGTACCTCTCAGGCTAACGGTTAGATTTAGTGTCTCAGCAATAATTCCCTCCTCATAGTTAAGATGGACGCTCCAGTATAAATGGTTTTGGTTCAAATTGTCTACAGCCTGTTGTGATCGAGCTGTGACAAAATTATGGAATTCACAAATTAACCTTGGGTAGGTCAATTTTTTGGAGATGGGTCAAGAAATCAAAGTCAAAATTTCTTCTAATTTACCTTGACCGATCTCCATTTTCCTGTTTAACACATTATGACTATTTTCATTGTGACTCTACACTGTCATTAGCCGCTTGGCGACTGGATTGCATTGATTTTACAAAGTTGGCAAATAAATAATCTGCATCGTGGGGACCAGGACTGGCTTCGGGATGGTACTGGACGGAAAAAATAGGTAAAGATTTATGACGTAATCCAGCCACGGTGCGATCGTTGAGATTCAAATGGCTAATTTCTACCGTATTGGGTAAAGAATCTGGGTTAATGGCGAAGCTATGGTTTTGACTTGTAATTTCTACCTGCTGTTGTTGTAAACCTGCTGGTTGATTTAATCCCCGATGTCCAAATTTAAGTTTAAAGGTGTCTGCTCCCAAAGCACGACCCAAGATTTGGTGTCCCATACAAATGCCAAATATGGGCTTGTCTGCTGATAACAGTGTTTTGACTGCCTCTATACCTTCAGTCACTGCCCCTGGATCTCCCGGTCCGTTGGATAGAAAGATACCGTCTGGATTGTATTTGAGGATTTCTTCAACGGTGGTGGTGGCGGGAACAACTATTACACGACAGCCATGGGCTGCCAAGCGGCGCAGAATATTTCGTTTGACTCCAAAGTCCAGAGCCACTACTGTAAGTTGTTCTTGGGTCTTTTCTTTGATATCTAAGTTAAATTCCCAGTCTGGGCTAGTAGGTTCAGACCATTCATAAACTGTTGGGGTGGTGATTTCCCGGACGAGATTTAATCCCTCCATATTTGGAAATGCTTGCACTTGCTCCAGCAATTCTGCTTCATCTAATATTTCTGTGGAGATACCACCGTTCATGGCTCCAAACATGCGAATTTTGCAGGTGAGGGCCCGGGTATCAATACCAAATATTCCTGGGATCTGATATTGTTTGAGGTAATCGGGTAAAGATTGAGTGGAACGCCAATTACTTGGTCTATGGCAAATATTACGAGCGATCGCTCCCTTAATTTGAGGACCTTGAGCTTCTTCGTCTTCTGGATTCACACCTGTATTACCCAACTCAGGATAGGTAAAAATCACTATTTGACCGCAGTAACTAGGGTCTGTTAGCACTTCTTGGTATCCCGTAATACCAGTGTTGAATACTACTTCCCCAATTGTAGTGACCGTGTCACCAAAAGACCAACCGCGATAGGCGGTTCCATCTGCTAGGACAAGCAGGGCTGGGATTACATCAGATAAGGGCATAAGCAATTAACAATGATACAGGGTGAACTACCACACTGTACCGTCAAAAGGGGGAGTGTGGGGAGTGTGGGAAGTGTGGCGGACTCATGAAAATTATTGTCCCGCCAATTTTGAGGTTTGTATCTTTATTCTTCTTCGATAAAAGTTTGAAATTACCAAGACTATTTATCACTGACTAAGGTAAAATACGTCATAATTTCATCCTTAGATTCCTATATTTTTTATTCCCAATCAAGTTTATATTGCCAATAAATTTGATTTTATTGTTTGCTGAGTTTTAACCATAATTTATGAAAAGTTAAGAATATACCAGTTCAAATCTTTAAAAAAACAGTTATATGATACTTGAGTCCAAGTAAATTCATTGGCATCCCTGTACTCGCGCAGGGTGCCCAAAGGCCTTAGCGGGACTTAGACAAAAAACAAGAAGGAAAAAGCCTCAAAGCCAGTCATGACAAGGAATTAACCTCAAAGCCCGAAAAATCGCTCAAACCTAGATATATCAAGAAAACAACCAATTCGACGTAA
>JASJCX010000070.1 GCA_030065255.1 Calothrix sp. MO_167.B42
AAATAACCGTCATTGCGACCGTTCGCTGAAAGCGTTCTCGCAGAGTAGGGAAGCAATCCCAAAGACCTTGTGATTGCGTCGTTTCACTTCGTTCCACTCGCAATGACATACTATGGGTATGCCCCCGGACATGATATTAGTTGAAAATTTACATAGATGGACATTAAATGGTTTTTGCAAATAACAAAAAAGTGATCTTGCCAAAAATTATTTAATTGCTGGCATTACTTAGCATATGTCCTACGGGAAAATTTGCTTAAAGCGAAAACGTGGTGAAGTACTAGGTAATTACTTGTCCTAATCGCTTCAAAATTCTTAAAACTTCTCCCAGTTCGTGACGACGGGAAAGTAGGGTGAATATTCTGGAGTTGTCGTATTGTGGCGATTCTCCTGAAGCCAATTTTAGAAACATGAATTCATCGCCATTGGTAGCCATACCGAAAGCGATTCCATGGGGCTGGGGTTGGGCTAGCATATAAGCGAGGAGTTGTGGTAAAGCCGCCCCTAAAGGTATTCCATTACGTTTTGATTCCAACACCAAAATCCAAAGTTGTTCTTGAATGACTAATGTATCAATAAAACCGCGAATTGTTTCTACAGGGTCTGTAATTTCCAACTCAATACCATATGGAGAGCGGATTTTGAATGGTGGCTCAAAAAACCCAGCAAGCTTCAGTAGGGGTGAGAGTATGATGAGATTTATCGTCCCTTCCAATAAAAACCCATCTAATCTTTGATAATCGTATATTTTTTTGATGCGGGCGACTTCAGTCTTTTCCGCCTCACTTAGTTGTGGTAAATCTTCTAACCACTCATGGAAAAAATTCTCATCCTCTGCTGGGAAAAGATTGCAGCGCGACTGAAGGTCTTTAAAAGTTTTGATTTTATCGGTAACGGCAAAACTAAAAGCCATTTTGTTTGAGATATTGTATTAGGGTGTAGTGTACTTCAAGCTTTCAAAAGATATCTACTCTACCATAAATAGCTCTTTAGTACCTGTTATATAGCAATTCTAAATCATAAGCCCTGCGGGCAGGCTATGCCAACGTGAAAAGTCAGATCCCCGACTTTTACAGAAAAGTCGGGGATCTGAGCCTCTGCATTTTTACAAATCAAATAGGATTGCTATAGTTAAGAGCGAAGAGTTAGAACCTCCCAACTCTTCACTCTTCACTCTTAACTCTTAACTTTTAGAATCCAGGGAAGTTCAAACCAACTCCCAATAATAAACCGATATCTATATCGTCAAAAAAGCCAGCATTAACCGCAGCATTGGCTGTAAACCTTGAACCTAGGGGAAAATCAATCCCTCCAGATAGGAGCAATCCAACTTCCGAATCATCACCAAGTTTAAAAGCAGCACCAGCACCTACGTAAGGAGTAAAAGGTAATACTTCAGTAAATGGATCTGCTGTGTCCTTGATGGAAATATCATAGGTTATGGGTACTAATATAACGGAATTATTTTCGTTGATTACCGCCGATGGTCTAACTGATATATTTCTGGTAAAACCAATTTTACTCAGGACTGAAAAATTGCCATCCCCCAAAGCAGAGTCATCACCACTGATACCAACATTGACACCAATTCCAACATAACTTTTGCCACCACGGGTAGCTCTACCTGGAAGGATATTTGTTTGGGCAACTTCAGTGGTAGATAATTGGGCGGTAGTGGTAGGCTTTACATCTTGGAAATTTAAGGCTGTTGATGATGTAGCTACTGTGCCGGGAATTGGTGTAACTACTTGATTGTCAGAATCTGGTGTAGTAGTGGCTAATAAAGGTTTTAGGGTTGTTATATTAGGTGGTTGAGCCTCTTGTATAGTTGAAGCTGGGGATTGTTCGCTGGTAAGAGTCAAAAGATTTTGGCTGTGGCTCTTAACCTGAATATCCATTCCATCTAAAGAGTCTGTGGTTTGAATGGATAGGGAATCTTGCTGAAGGTTTGTGCTTTCCGTTGTCTGGGCAATAGCAGATGGGCTAATACCTTGGGCTACAAGCACTGTTAAACTTAGTAATCCCAAAAAACCGTGACGCAAAAAAATAGTATTCACATTCACTCCTGAAAAAATGTTATCTGATTAAACCGTCAATTTTGTGTTTGAAGGTTAATTGTTAACAACAATCAACATTTAACACCAAAACATCGATTCTCACATCCCAAATTTGAGGGGAGGGTCAATATTTGATACAGCAGTTTGATTTCTTATCAGCAATTTTAGGCATATTCACATTTTGCGCCACAAGATTATTGAGAAAATTAGAGCTTGCAATCCTTGTTTCACTGAATAACTTATTTCGGTTTATAGCCCATGCGAGTCCAAATGCGATGGGTTATTTGGCAAGTTTTAATACCAACAAAACCCGCTGACCTCAGTAATTTATCTGGGTTAACTTTTAGCCATTGTTCCTTGTACGGCTCAAAAAAACCTCTGTGGGAATGCAAATCGCCGTTTAGGGAATCACTAACTACCACCAGACCACCTGGTTTGAGAATCCGCAAGCATTCTTTTAATATGAGTTGTTTGACATTATCTGGACATTCATGGAGAAGATAGGTCATATTAATCGCGTCAACCGAATTATCTGGTAGTTCGGTATTTTCAGCTAACCCATGCTTCCATTTGAGATTGGGGACTTCCTGGTGGAGATGATGTCCAACAATAATCATAAATGGAGAAGCTTCAACAGCTGTCACTGTAGACTGGGGAATACGTCGGGCAATTGCTGCCGCATCGTCTCCAATACCAGCTCCCATATCCAAAATATTGCGAGCTTCTGGGGGAAACAGTTGGGAAATTTCGTCTCTTATTCCTAATGATTTGCGTGGGTGAGCATTTTCTAGCACTGCTTCCATCCCTGCCCGATTACCAAGAGCAGCTCTTTCAGACAAGTATCCACCTAGAAGACTGTGGAAAGGTTGGAGGTAATAATCAGGATATGCAAGTTTCTCAAAAGAAGCTAATTCCTTATCCCAGTCAATTTCACCTAAATCTGGTGCTGACTGGAATTGCATTCGTGTTATGACTCTCATCATGCCATCTTTAGGAGTATTAGAGTCCAACTCAGCCTCAATTTGTTGCTGCTGGATGGCTGATGTTTTCCATCGAGGCTGAGGCTGAGATTTCATTCCGGTAATAACCTGATTAATTGTTTCTGCTGTAATCTCTACCATTTTTGTTTCCCAACTTGTTTCCCAACAACAGAATGATTGTATCAAATCATAAGAAGTGGGATAATCCTTCTGATTAACCTCTGAAGAAGTAGAACAAAAACTTATTAATCGCTTTCCCGATTGCAATCTTTTTTATACAAAAAATCTTTGGAACCACTGAGTTGCTAATTGTGCCACTGCTTCTAAGGCTCCTGGCTCCTCGAATAGGTGGGTGGCTTTAGGAACTATTTGCAACTGCTTTTCACTCCTTAGCTGTGCCATTGCTTCCTGATTCATGGCAATTACAGGAACATCATAACCACCAACAATTAACAAAGTTGGTGCTTGGACGCGGGTTAAAGCAGTTCCTGCCAAATCCGGACGACCACCTCGTGAAACAATTGCTGACACTGCTTGGGGTTTGTCTGCTGCTGCAATTAAAGCAGCCGAGGCACCAGTGCTGGCTCCAAAGTAACCAACCTTGAGGTTACGGGTATCTGGGTATTGGGCAAGCCACTTTGTGGTATCAATCAGTCTTGATGCTAATAAGCCAATGTCAAAGCGCAGGTGTCTTGTACGTAGGTCAATTCTTTCTTCCTCTGATGTCAGTAAATCGAATAACAAAGTTGCCAATCCAGCCTGTTGCATTACTTTGGCAACATAACGATTTCTGGGACTGTGACGACTGCTACCGCTACCGTGGGCAAATAGAACAATTCCTTGAGCTGTTGGAGGAACTACCAAATTGCCTTCTAGCCTGACTGAGTCTGTGGTAACTACAACCAATTTTTCTTGACTATTTTTTGTTAAATTACCTTGCATTTTTTCACCCTCCATGATTACAGCAGCATATCTACTTGATATAGCTATAGCCGTTGACGGTTGACGGTTGACAGTTGACGGTTGACGGTTGACGGTTGGTTATTTTATCTCTCTGGCTTCTTGCCTCCCCCTGCTCCCTGCTCCGGTGCTCCCCTGCCTCTTGCCTCCCCCTGCCCCCTGCCTCTTCAGTGACTCCCATAAACCAACTGACTGCCATTACCGTTGCCGGTATTGCTTTTGCTTTGGTTCTCTAATTTGCCGGTATGCAGCCATTGTTCCATGATTTGCGGAGCTTGGATGTGTTGGAGTTGCGATCGCAATTCTTCTCCTTCTAAAACTTCTGTTTCCAGCAGCTTTTTCGCCATCTTTTCTAAAGTTCGCCGATTTTCCTCCAGAATTTTTTGAGCTATGTGGTGGGCACTGTCAACAATTTCTTTCACCTCTAGATCAATCTTTTCAGAAATTTTCTGGCTGACTGCTCGCCGAGGATTGGTGAATCCTTCCAAGAATTGTTGTTGAATTTTCTCAAAAGCAATCGGACCTAGATCTTTGCTCATGCCATATAACGTTACATACCGTTCTGCTAAGTCGGTGGCTTTTTGAATGTCATCGCTAGCACCAGTAGACACTCGATCAAAAATCAATTCTTCGGCAGAACGTCCCCCCAGGAGGGTAGCAATTCTCCCCCGAATTTCATCTTCAATCATTAAAAAGCGGTCTTCCTCTGGTAGTTGTAGGGTGTAGCCCAAAGCACCCACACCCCGAGGAACAATGGAAATTTTTTCCACGCTCCCAGCACCGGGCATTAATATGGCAACTATGGCATGACCAACTTCATGGTAGGCTACGGTACTTTTTTCCATTTCGTTGAGGACGCGGGATTTTTTCTCTAACCCAGTTAACACGCGCTCTACGGCTTCGTTAAAATCTGCCATAATCACAGCCTCACGATTGCTACGAGCTGCTAATAATGCTGCTTCGTTGACCAAGTTAGCCAAATCTGCACCGGCAAATCCCGGAGTCCGTGCTGCTAATTTAGATAAGTCCACATCCTCTGCTAATTTGACATTTTTGGCGTGGATTTTGAGAATTGCCTCCCGACCAATTTTATCTGGGCGATCGACCACCACTTGTCTGTCAAAACGGCCCGGACGCAACAGTGCTGGATCTAACACCTCTGGGCGGTTGGTAGCGGCTAGCAAGATAACTCCTGTGTTGGGTTCAAAGCCATCCATTTCTGAGAGCAACTGGTTGAGGGTTTGTTCCCGTTCATCGTTACCGCCTAATATGGGACCATTGCCACCGCGGGATTTACCTAGAGCATCTAATTCATCGATAAATACTATACAAGGTGCTTGCTGTTTTGCCTGTTCAAACAAATCCCGCACCCTAGCCGCACCAATGCCCACAAATAGTTCAATAAACTCAGAACCGGAAATGGTGAAAAAAGGTACTCTTGCTTCTCCAGCGATCGCTTTTGCTAAGAGTGTTTTCCCTGTTCCTGGAGGCCCTACTAATAAAACTCCTTTGGGTATTTTGGCACCTAGATGGGTATATTTTCCGGCATTTTTCAGGAAATCGACTATTTCCTGTAATTCAATTTTGGCTTCATCGACCCCAGCAACATCTTCAAAGGTAACTCCCGTAACCCCTTCTGAATAAATGCGAGCATTACTTTTACCAATTTTTAAAGCTGCTGGGCCACCCATTTGAGAACGATTCATTAGCCAGCTCAAAAAGGTGAAGAAAATTATGAATGGAAAAATCCAACTAAGTAAGGTTATAAACCAGCCAGAGCCACTGGGGGGTTTTGCCTCAAACTCTACGTTATGCTGGCGCAGAAGTTTGGGCAATTCTAAATCTTGTGGCATGGGAATGGTGACAAAATTCTTTGGTTGAGACTTGTCTTTTTGAATAGTGGTTTCTGATTTAAGTTCGTAGACAATTTGGTCAGAACCAACCACCACGCGGATAACTTTACCTGCTTCTACCTGAGAAATAAATTTGCTGTAGGGAACCTGACGGTTTTGGTTTGGTTGTCCTAAAGAAAATAAGATATTAACAAATATAAGAAATACGAACCATAGCAGCAAAGTACTTCCAAATTGCCTGGTTTCAGGTGTTTTTATTTGGCGATCGCCATCTGTTTCCACTGCCATTTTTTTGACTCCTTCCCTCTTTCTTTAGTGGGATGGTTTTTACTTTTTTACTGCTTCCTTCATCTGGCAATTTTGTGTTGATTCATTGAATATTTGATGGGATTTTTCTAACAGTTGTCTGACTTGTGCATCTGTTGTTTGGTTAAAATTTTCATACCATAAACCGATGGCATAAAATGGCTCGGGCATAGAAAGACACACAACTTCATCAACTAAGGCTTGTAATTCTCGGCAAACTGAGAGGGGAGCAACTGGAGTTGCAACTACAATTCGCTGGGGTTTTTGCTGCTGGAGAATAGCAATGGCAGCACGTATGGTAGAACCAGTGGCAATACCATCATCCACCAAAATGATTGTATTATTTCGTACATTTGGTGGCGAGCGATCGCCCCGATAAACCCGATCGCGGCGTTGCAATTCCCTCAATTCATGGGCTGCCACTTTCTCGATTGTGGCACTAGATATATTGAGCCAACCGACTACATCATAGTTTAATATTCGCACACCTCCATTAGCGATCGCACCCATGGCTAATTCTTTATGACCGGGTACACCTAATTTTCTCACAATACACACATCTAGGGGTGCGTTTAATGCCTTTGCCACTTCAGAACCCACGGGTACCCCACCCCTAGGTAAAGCCAGAACTAACACATCTTTGCGGTTAGTATAGGCTGTTAATTTTTGAGCTAGCATTTTTCCCGCTTCCGTGCGGTTACTGAATTTAAAAGTCATAATTACAACCCTTTATATATCTAATTTATCGATTGATATCACTTAACTCCCCAGGACTGACGGAGATAGTTTTGGCTTGACCTTGGCGTTGTAGAGTGAATTGCAATGGCTGACCCACCTGAGTTTTGGCAACTATGTCTTGCAATTGCTCGGCATTGGTAATTTTCTGGCTATTCACTTGTATAATTACATCCCCTGGTAGTAAGCCAGCAGATTCTGCCGGAGTATTGGGCAATACTCTCATCACCAGTACTCCCTCAATTTCGGGGACTGTAAATTGTTGATTGGGAATGCGATTAAGTTGTTTGGCAAATTCAGGATTGAGGCTAGCCATACTAATACCAATATAAGGATGGGAGATTTTCTCACCCCTAGCCAGAATATCTTTAATTTCTTTAGCTTTGTTAATCGGAATTGCAAATCCGATACCTTCTGCCCGGGCACGAATAGCAGTGTTAATACCGATTACTTTCCCTGCTTGATTTAGCAATGGACCGCCGGAATTACCAGGATTAATCGCCGCATCGGTTTGGATGAAGTCTAGTCTTTTATCGGGAATTCCCACTTGACTACTGGAACGTTTCAGGGTACTAATAATACCTAAAGTCACCGTATTATCCAGCCCAAAGGGATTCCCAACTGCGATCGCCCAATCACCTACTTGTAAACTATTAGAATCACCCAGAGGCGCAACTGGCAAATTTTGCCCCTTAATCTTGATTACCGCCAAGTCGAAGGGTTTATCTATCCCCCGTACCTCCCCTTGAAAGCTACGTCCATCTTTCAAAGTCACCTTAACTTTATCGACCCCACTCACAACATGGGCATTAGTGAGAATTAAACCATTAGATTCAATAATAAAGCCCGAACCCTCACCAAATAAGCGAAATCGGGGTGTATTTGGCATCATGTCTCTGCCAAAGAAAGGACGCAGAAATGGCTCGTCAAACCAAGGGTAAAAACGAGGTCTAACAGTACGTTCAGTATCAATTCTTACTACTGCTGGACCCACTAGTTTGATCGCAGCAACTACAAAATTAGGATTGGTAGTAGTGGCTGTTGTTACCTTTGGGGGTGCCGACTGGGTTGCAGAGGCAGTTATTTCCGGGTTTTGGTAGACATCTTGGGGAACTAACTTAGTAGGAAACAGACGCACAACTGCCAAAGTTAAACCAGCACCCAAAAGTGCCATCAGCAGATAAATACCAATGTTTGGCAGATACTTGTATCTATGAGAATGTTGGTCAGACGGATGAGAAGATGTCATAACAGCAACCCTCCATAAATTGTAAGCGATTCTCCTAGCCGTTATTTTGTGCAACTAACTTCCTAAAAACGAAAACAGGGTTCGCACCAACAACTTACAGCATATTTTATCTTTGTGAGGTACATTTGGACGGGCAGGGATGCCCATCCCACAAGAGTTTTATGATATGAGGCTGTACCTCATTTATCTGCAAACTGCTGTAAATCAAAAAAGCTTCCTGTTAAACCCTATCTTTTCGCTCTTGAATTCAACTCTTAAGCCAAAATTTAACTGAGATTGACTTTAACAACTTTTTTCCTTTCTATTTACGATTTAGGCAAAGTGATACTCAGCTTCCACCTTGTCGTTTTGAATATGAGCTAGTCAACATAGACACCTAGCTCTATCTTCTATGGTATAAGATAATTTTGAGGAACTTGTGAAGAATGTTTGCAATTAACAAAGAATAGTTTCACCGAATTATTAATTCACAGAATATTCAAGTTGAAATTTAGTTAGCAAAAAAGAGCCTATACCATTCGACTTGTCAAAAAAGTTATACAAGAAGTATTAGGGACTATAGCAATCCTATTTGATTTGTAAAAATGCAGAGGATCAGATCCCCGACTTTTTAGAAAAGTCGGGGATCTAACTTTTCACGTTGGCATCGCCTGCCTCCGGGGCTTATGATTTAGGATTGCTATAAAGGTATAGGCATAAGTCTTATTTTAATTAAATCATGATGTTTCGATCGCCGAGAAAAAAATTATGCCCAGGAAAGGGATAATAACGTACTGGACATAATAAAAATGGTAAATATTCCCTCCACCGTGCTGCTTGTTGCTGTACTAAGCTCATATTTTTAGTCATTTTTCTCACAGCAATGTTGGAGTGTGGCCAAATAACACATCTGTGAGGATACCTCGGTCTCCGGCTAGAATAAGTCCAAAATAATACCATACGTTTCCCATCTCTTAGGGGCATCCCATGGTGTAAGTTTTGGCTGGTATCGCTGAGAATTAAGGTTCCCTTAAATCCTACAAATGGTTTAATTTGTGAATTTTTAATGATTGTAAAAGGTCCATTTCTCTGTGTCACATTGTTCAGGTAAAGAACTGCTTTGAGTAGGGGATATTTTTTCCCTTCTTCACAGTCTTGATGGGGTGTTTTTGGACCAGTAATATCAAGTCCATCAGGATTAGCTCGACTCAGACGAATTTCAGCCCCATGATACCCTACCGGAAGACCGATATATTGGTGAGCTATTTGCAGTAATTTTTCATTTAACCCAGCTTGATAAATAATCCAATTCTGATAATCCCGGGAAATATAATGGGGAGGTAGGGTAACTGTATTACTCTGATGGTAATCATATTGACTTAAATTTTGCTCTAAAAACTCGTAGGCAGAATCACATCTTGATATCAAGTTATTAGCTTCTTGATGGTCAAATATGTTATTGATTTTTCCTTGCCAATAGCCATATTTTCTAATAGATGAGATTATATGAATTTGGGTCTCAGTTAATTTTTTCCTTTGATTTACAAGTATTTCTTGCTCTATTAGTGCTGCATTTTCCCTCCTTTTGTCTAAATACTTAGTGATTTGAGGTAACTTTATTTCTGACTCAATCAATTTCGATGGTTCTTGTGCAACTATTCTTCTCAAAGCAGCCGGATAATCTTTAAGAAACAAATTGGCTAACATTAGAATTCAACATACTAGGACTTGGTAAATGAATCTATTTAACCTGAAACTCAATAATTTATACGAGAATTAAAGCAATGTCAGTGCTGGGGCTATATTAAATCAGGCAAGAATATGACTATATAAAGTTTATAGTAACTGTATGCCTGATTAAAAATAACTTTTGCTTGTAACATTTACTTTTTGGATTCCTAATTATTTATTTCCATAGACTAACTTGCATTGTATCAAAAAATATTCTTTTTTCAGCAAATATTCAGAGTTTTCCCAACTACAGGAATAGTTAGTCTTAAAAGAAGCTGGTATTACATTACTATTACGCTGATGTTGGTAGTTGATAGTTGATAGTTGATAGTTGATAGTTGGTAGTTGGTAGTTGGTAGTTGGTAGTATTAGAGAAACTTACTTATTACTTATTACTTATTACTTATTACTTATTACTTATTACTTCCTTCACTCCCCCTGCCTCTTCTTGACTGGTGCCGTGCCCTGACGAAGAATTTATGTGTCGCAAACATTATTTAAATTGGTATCAAAATTTGTCAAATGTGGACACTGGAAGAGGATTTGGGGGATTATACAACAGTAAAAACGTCCGTTGGGTTATAAAAATATGGCTTCTGCTGTCAAAACATCTCCTAGTGTTGGTTCTTGGTTGGTGAATGAAATATTGGCAATTAAACCCCTAGCCAACTTCGCCAAGCACCAAGCAAGACAAATGATTATTAAACGTGCTGAGAAAATTGGTGTACCTTGGACACAGGAAGTAGAGAAGCTCAAAGCACGGGATTGGGAAGGTGATTTGGCACAGGTACAAAATCCCCAGATATCTTACCCTGAATATTATCTCAAACCATTCCATGCCTACGAAAAAGCTAATCTTTGTTGGGAAGCGGCTTTGGAGGTTGAAGTTGCAGCTAAAGCCGTTCATGCCAAAATTTGGCAAGGAGCAGGGGTAAAGGGTGATTCTCAATTGCGCCAGAGCTACCATGATATTCTCAAAGCACAAATTCCCCATGCACCCCAAGATATCATTGATGTAGGATGTAGTGTGGGTATGAGTTCCTTTGCTGTGCAAGCTGCTTATCCCCAAGCGAAAATCACTGGTGTGGATTTATCCCCTTACTTTTTAGCTGTTGCCCATTACCGTTCCCAACAGCAACAAGCTAATATTAATTGGGTTCATGCTGCGGGTGAGTCTACTGGGCTGGCAGATGATTCCTTTGATTTAGCATCTATGTTTTTGATTTGCCATGAACTACCCCAGTCAGCAACTAGAGATATTTTTGCTGAGATGCGGCGTATACTGCGCCCTGGTGGATATTTGGCAATTATGGATATGAATCCCCAAGCCGAAGCATACAAGAAAATGCCGACCTATGTGTTGACACTCCTCAAAAGCACTGAACCTTATATGGATGAATACTTTAGTTTAGATATGGCAAAAACATTGATTGAAGCTGGGTTTCACCCTCCCACCATCATTCCCAATAGCCCCCGCCACCGTACCATAATTGCTCGGGTTAGTGATTGATTTATCTTTATTACTGTGGGCAGTGTTACCGCCACTATTATTACTCTTGGTTTACCATTACCGCGTTGCCACTGCCCCTTCCTTATCCCGATTATTTTTGTTTGTTCTGTTTGGGTTTATTTCTGGTTCATTTGCAGATTTTTTTACACAGGCGTTTGACAATGTTACTGGGGTGATAGTTAATGGACAACGCATCGAGCCATCTTTTCCAGGGGAAATTTTTCGACAATTACTCCTGGTTGCACCCATAGAAGAAGGTTGTAAGTTAGCGGCTGTAGTTATTCCTCTTCAAGTTCTGCAAATCCAGTCTCGATTCTGTATCAGTAGCATTTTTTTGTTTACCATTGCCACTGCTTTGGGGTTTACTGTCCAAGACAACTTGATATATTTATTTAGTGGTACGGTATCGGCTGTGGAGCGATTATTTTTGACTCCGGTTCAAGTCATATTATCTGCTCCTTGGGGTTATGCTTTGGCTATGTCGATTTGTTTGAAGATTCGCTCCCATAGATACACTCAAAGTGTTGCGGTTGCTTGGCTAATGGCTGTGGTTTATCATGCCTTGGTGAATGTATTATCTGTATCTGGTTCCCTGGGTATTTTTGACTATGGTTTATTCCCTTTGCTGTTGTGGCTGTTTTGGCAAATGGAGCAGTTACTCAGAAGGGTAAAAGCTAAGTATCCGATAAATCTGATTTCCGGTTATACCCCTGAGGAGCGTTATTGGCAGATAGCTTTGATGGTTTTGGCTTTTTTCCTAGGTGGAAATGCTATTTTCGGCTTGTTTAATCTAGCAAAAACTCTGAGTCCTTTGGGTATGGACAAAGTTTTTTCTGCTGGTTTTTTCTTACCAACTTTGAGTCAATTACTGGTTAATTTGCTTTTAGGTGTTTTGGGGTGGGGAATTTTTCGTTATTTACGGGATTTACGCAAATATTAGCAGGTGGAGGTGGGTGGTGATTGTGCTGTACTCCACTATCAAGGCCTGCATTACGCTGATTTACAAGCTTGGTTGGATCGGGAAAATATTTAGCTTTCTCGGCGGGAAGCCTCATACTTACCCGTAAGGGAAGTGTGAGATGAAAGCCGAGGCAGAATTTATAGGGTAATTTTTGGTCTACAATAAATATAGTAGGGATATCAATTTAAGAGCTAACCGCCACCTACTACTTAAAAAACAGAACTATTTTGTCAAGTTCCGGTGCGGAGGGGCATCCCGCATCGTTAATAAAGCTCAGTTAATGTCCGACGGGATACCGGGAGTCGCTGAGAAGCCTACACTGTATTGCTTGCAATCAGTGTAGGAGTATGTCACCAGGAGCAGAATATACACGTAGTGGACTGACACACCTAAAATGATGCAATAGCTTTTTCGATGAAAGCCTTGTTTTATCGAGATTATATAGCAATCCTATTTGATTTGTAAAAATGGAGAGGCCTAGATCCCCGACTTTTACAGAAAAGTCGGGGATCTAACTTTTCACAAATGATTTAGGATTGCTATAGTATTTTTCTAAAGCAACAGTTTAAGGCGTGTCAGTCCACTACAATAGTTTGTTAAGGTATCTTGCAAAATAAGCGATCGCCTGTCCATACTTTAGAATTGGATTGGTATTTCCAACTTGAAATTTACCACTAGCCAAAATGTAGATTCAGAGTATCTTATTGACACTTCAACTCTCCATTCTCAGCGTCGATTATAACCTCACTACCCAAGTTAGAGCGCAATCTCCAGATGGGATTTGGAACTTCAGGAGTTACTGGCCAACTGAGGCTAATGCTGTCAAAAGCATCACCGCAATTGACTCGCTGGAAGAGATCAATTGCTTGCTTGTACTTAACTTTGTACTTGGGAATATCTTGTATACCCAGAGGACACTTAATTTTGACAGGTTGAGTCATTCCAATAAGTGGCGGATTAGCTGCGTAATATGATACACAGTAATCCTCTCCTAAAACTCGCTGTATGTAGTCAAATCCCACCACTTCTTCAGCAGTTGTAGCAGGTGTTATTGATAACCTACCAGTTTTACTCAGTAGAACAGATCCGCCTTCAGCATGGGCTGCGGGGACAGCAAATGTCACCATAACCAGTAGGGATAACAAAAATCCGAAAATGCGTTTCATCTTTACCTCGTTAATAAAGGTTGAACTAGAGACAAAATTTGGTTTTTGTCTCTACACCCTTAAGACGATCTCAAAAAGCAATTTCGTAATTTTTCGAGTTAGAGCCATTTTTTTCTTTTAACTCATCTGATTAAACCCACTGCAAAAGCCAAAACTCTTTTTTAACCTAGCTTATAGCCATTTCATTTCTCTCAAAAATGCGATCGCTTGCGCTGACTTGTCAGTTCGTACTTCTTCCATCACAAACAGATGCGATCGCTTTTCAATTCTACAGGTAACATTACTTTGACGGAATAATATTAAGTGCTCGCTCCCTTTAAAAAATAACCATCAAAAATGCGATAGCTTGCGCTGACTTGTCAGTTCGTACTTCTTCCATCACAAACAGATATATTAAAAAACTTTAAGTTTAACTCGAAAAATTACGAAACTGCCTTTTGAGATCGTCTTAAGGGTGTAGAGTACTAAATTCATCATCTTTTTGCTGTCAAACCCTTGGCGATTATCGTCTATACATTACCGTATTAGATGTAGTTATTGGGTTATATTTTAATGCAAAACCGCAGATTATAGCTTAGATTATTGTTCATAAATATAAAGAAAAAATTATATTTATGTAAATAAAATAAAACCCAGTTAAACTCAACTCCATATTCGGCTGATTTTGGCTTTGCTCATGCTCAACGGATACCAAATTATCGATGCAGATTCCCATGTCATTGAACCACCGCAAATGTGGAGCAAATACCTTGAACCTAAATTCAGGGATTTTGCCCCTTCCCCGGACATGAAAATTAAAGGGGAAACCATCACTGAAAAAATATCTCAGCAAGTACGACAAGAAGGAAATAGGCAGATGATGCAGGCTCATCCCCATGCTTATTTGCGTCGCTATAATGCTGAATCCCATGTGCAAGCAATGGTGCAAATGGGGGTTGATATTGCTTTTGTTTATCCCACCTATGGATTGTGGCTGTGGGCAATTGATAATATGGCACCACAAGTAGCAGGGGCTTTTACCCATGCTTATAATACTTGGCTATTTGAAGAATATTGCAGCTACGACTCACAGCATTTAAAAGGAGTAGGTGCAATTAATCTCCACCAACCAGAGGAGATGGTATCAGAATTACATCGAATTGCTAAATATGGTGGTAAAGCGATTTTTTTACGACCTAATCCGGTTAAAGGAAGGCTATTGAGCGATCCTGATTATGAGCCTTTTTGGACAGAGTGTGAAGCATTGGGTATAGCGGTAGGAATTCACGAAGGAACTCACAGTCGTTTATCCACTGTAGGTGCACAACGATTCAATACTCGTTTTGCTCTCCATGCTTGCTCCCATCCCATGGAACAAATGATGGCTTTGCTAGCTTTGATTGAAGGAGGTGTATTAGAACACCATCCCCAACTGAAGATAGGATTCCTTGAATCGGGCTGTGGTTGGCTTCCTTACTGGTTATGGCGATTGGATGAAGAGTACGAAAATTTACATTGGGAAGTGAAGGACAATGTCAAAATTAAACCATCAGAATATTTTCGTCGTCAGTGTTTTATTTCCATTGAGCCATCTGAAACATATTTGGCCGATGTGATTGCATATATCGGTGCTGATAACTTAATTTTTGGTTCTGATTATCCCCATATGGATCATCAACCAGATGTTGTGGAGAAATTAGTAGGGATTGAGCAGCGGTTATCTTCGGAAATCGTAAAAAAGATTGTTTGGGATAATCCCCGTCGTTTTTACGGTTTAGTTTGAGAATATTATCTACTAGAACTAGTTAACGCTTTGATTAATAGGAGTTAGAGAACTATGGAAGTTTACACAGCCAATGCTATTAGAAATATTCAATCCAATTTATCTGTTGAAGCTGATGTAGATACAACTACTAATGAGAAGCATAATGAAGACCATGATTATAGTAAACACTATTTTCAAATACTCATATTCAATGGTGATGAAGAGGATGGTAAATTAGAATTAGTATATGGAACGAAAGAAGATTTAGAAAGAAAATATGGTCTTGATCCATCATATTTGCCTGCCAAGGGAGTACAAATCGATCAAGATTTTTTGCAGCAAGGTTCCGCAGACTATTCCACTTTGCGTTTTTTACTACAGGGTCGTAAACTATCTCAGATTATGACTAAAACTTGGCTCGATCCAAAAGAACAAGATGTTAATACAAAAATTATCAAAAAAATATTCGATTCATATAATATTATTCCTGATAGTTATTGGTTAGAAAGAGAAAATAAACTCGAATCCATCGAAGATATTCAATTACAGAGAAAGCTATTGGATATTCAAGAAAAAACAGGGAGTGGAAATTTTAAAAAAGACTTATCTGCTCTATTAATTAGACCTACACACATAGGTTATAACTCAATATCTTTAGTTTTATTATTATCTGGGAATGCATATTACAAAGATAAACAAGGCGATTATATAAGGATTTATGATGACTCTATTTTGAGCACCTATGAAACGATTTGGGAATATGCACTCGATCTATCTTGGGATACATTTTATGCTTATAGGATAGACCTTTCTCAAGCAGCGGTACAACAAAAACCTCCTTTTACTAAAGTCACTCTAGGTTATCCTCCAAGACCAGATCAATTTTCTCTGAAGCAGGATAATATCAAGACTTGGGTCAATGCAACAGAATATTATAGTAGTGATAATAAATACTCATTTTATCCCGAAAAAGATAGTGATGACTGGAAGAATCAGAAATTAAATGTTGTTGCTCCTCCCTATCCTTATATGCCTCTAACTACCAGTTAGGTGTAGTTAAAATTAACCCAAACTTAATGTTTAAACACAAAAACCTATGTTTTGAACTAGACAATTATATGAGGGAACATCACACTTTTTTCCAATGCCCACAGGCTAAAGCCTGGGGCTACACAAACCAAGCCTGCCTTCGCAGGCTAAGAATATTTCAGCCTGC
>JASJCX010000071.1 GCA_030065255.1 Calothrix sp. MO_167.B42
GGCACATCAGGACTTCGTGTTACCAGCTGAGAACGGTCGCTCCTACCAGATCCACAAGGGGGACTTGCTGATGAGCTCCACCCCCTTCGTACACCGTGATCCGACGGTCTTCAAGGGAGATCCCCTAACGTTTCGACCAGAAAGGTTTATTGACGATCCGGGACTTGAGGACAAGGTGTTTACCTTCGGCTGGGCTAAGGATCAGAAACAAACCTATGGATGTGCGGGCAGGGTTTCCAGTCAGTATCTTTGGAAATTTCTGGTAGCCCATCTGCTCAAGAACTATGATTGGCAGGTGCGCGGTGCGGAACTCAGCCTCGACAATGCCTTAGATGTGTCTCCCGCCGATGTTGCCTTGGAAGATTTTCAGAAGAAGGGTTGAGAGGGAATAAGTGAAGGAGGGAATAAGGGAAGGAGGGAAAGAGGGAATAAGTGAAGGAGGAAAAAACCCATAAATGCATTAAAATCGATTGAATCCCGTAATTGCAGGGAAATTCAAAATCATTCTCCCTTGCTCCCTGCCCCCTGCCCCCTTGCCTCTTCATCCTGCCCCCTTACCTCTTCAAACAGCCCTAGAATTTGCGTTCGTAAAGTGCAATATAATCCCCCGTTGTCTGCTCCATGAAAGTCTGATAAGCTGGTTGCGCTAACAAACTTTCCAAGGTTGCCTCATCAGGCCCCTCGAAGATCATGGCACCATCGGAGGGCGACGGGAGTGCTGTACCACCTATACTTAGGGTGGCCACCCGTTCACCCATGAAGAATACGGTGGTTCCCTGGGCAATGGCTGCTTCGGTGAGAGCGTCTTTGTGTTCCTTTAAGAGCTGCTCGCCTGGTTTTTTGAAATAATGGATCAGGTATGACTTGTCGCCTGTGTAGTCGATCCGTTTATCCGGTAGGGAGTCACTTTGATCCAATCGTTTGGAGAAACCAAACAGACGTTCTTGGATCGAAAGGGTACCGATTGTCAGGTTCATGGACTCGAAGAACAGATTGACAAACAGGTTAAGAAAATTATCCGCAGTGGGGTAGGCAATCAACAGCCAAATATTACGTGCTATTTCTGGGTCTGATTGTAAACATTTAGACTCATATCCCATGAAATAGAACCGTGCGCCCATGCGGTAAGCAATGCCGGTGGCCATGCGTAGATAGAGGTCATACATCCAGCGAATACGCACGTTACTGCGGTTAAAAGTCCACAGATAGTCGTTTAAATCTACATTCGGGTTAAGAGCGGTGATGGTGACATCGAGGCCCAGCAGCTTTTTTGTTTGGGAAGGAAGCTCTTGACTCATGGTAATATTCACCTCAGTAATATTCACCCCAGTGTGGCACGTAAACCCAGGCGGAATTGAGAATACTTGGCAAAATTATACACGATTGTGATATATCTGGGTGGAATGCGTTAAAGATTGTTGAGGTTTGAGGTGAGACTGTATCAAAAAATTAAGGAATTTGGGTTGCTGAGTGGGAATTTACAAGAGTTTGAGTAGTTGCGATCGCATTGGCCACACTCTCCACCACATATACCTTTTCTGGTGCTAACTTTTGAAAGAAAGCCTTGCTACTGTGGTCATTGGTTAACAAAACTACAGGTTTGCGATTTTTCACAGCCAAAGCAACTTCTGAGGCTGTACCTGCACCCATCCCACAGGCAATTACCACATGGCTGGAAAGCACATTAATATTATTGCGAGCATTGCCCATGTCAGTGAAAATGGCAACATCAACCGCCTCAGATATCCCTTGTGGGTGATTCCTAGGAAGAATACCAATAGTTAAACCACCAGCAGATTTAGCACCCCTAGAAGTAGCATCCATCACCCCTACGTTTCTACCACCAGTAAGTAAAATCCACCCTTGTTGAGCAATGAGTTTACCTAATTTAAAGGCATTATCTAAATCAGTTTTTGTAGCCTTATCTCCTGGTCCCATTACTCCAATAATAATTTTCATTGGTCAAATTACTACCATTGTTCTGCCCAATAAACAATCTCAGAATTAAATTTATCAATAGCTACCCCATAACTATCACCATGTTGCCATTTAAAATCAGGAGTACCGCGATCGCGTGCATTTAATACTAAGATTTGATAAGTAGGTGGAAATGTCTGTTCTGCTGATTTATGGGTATAGAAAAAAGTTGTAGGTACACCTTGGGGTTGATTAACGTGGTCATTAGTATTACCACCAAAATATTTATGTTTTGCTACTTTTTGATAATCTACGAGTAATTTTTTTACCTTAGTTGACGGTAGTTTATATCTCAATTGAAAAGTACTACTTCCTTTGATTAAGCCAGGGGCATAAATCATTTTTACTTCTTGGGCATCAGTGGGTATAGTCTGGGGAAAATGCTTGATGGTTAGCGGGTTAGACCAAATTTGAGAGCGAATTTCTCCATATCTTTTGGTGCTAGTTATTTCCTTTGTCTCACTGCTTTGACTAAATGCATCCCTGATGAAAAAACCACCTGCAACTATACCCGTAGTACCAAGAAACAATAAAGATATTGTGAAAATTTGAACAAGAAATTTATCTGCCAAACTTCTTGTGCTTATATACTGTTTCATTCAAATTGGGTGCATTGAATTTTAGTTTTTCATACACACAATTAATAAACGAAATAAGTGCTATTGCGTAACTAGCTGGAGATAGATTTACAATTATGATATAAATAAGATAAAATTTTTATCTATCTATATAATAAAAACACAAAACACTGATTCAATGGATGACGCTGATGACACGGATAGTTGATAACCGATGAGTAATGAGTAATGAGTAATGAGTAAAAAGATTGCTAAGTAAGGTTCGCCATCTTTTCAATTGGGTTATATCGTAATTAATTAGCCGGACTTGATAGTATGGGTGATTTGCCGGACATCATATAACTCCTAACTTTGAACACTGATTAAATGGATGACGCTGATGGCGCGGATACACTTTGATAACCCAACTGTCAACTGTCAACTGTCAACTGTCAACTGTCAACTATCAACTATCAACTTCGTCAGAAACAACCAGCAATCATCCCAGCAAGTAATACAAAACCAATCCAAACATTTTGCCGGAACATTTGACCATAAATCGGATTAGGTAATTCAGGCTTACTTAAGTTACTAACCTGCCATATCCAACCCATTGCAGCAATTGTCAAACCTATCCAAAAAGCAAAATGAAGATTTGTGACTATTCCCAATCCAGCAAGTAGCCCTATAGTCCCCACAAAGAAAACCCCAATGGCAATGGGAACATAGTCACCGAAAAATAGGGCACTAGAGTTAACACCAATGCGCCGATCATCCTCGCGATCGCTCATAGCATAGATCGTGTCAAATCCTAATGTCCAGAGTACTGTAGCCCCCCACAGTAGCCAAGTAGGTAAAGAGATAGTCTTGGTAACAGCACTCCAACTAATCAACACCGCAAAACCCCAAGCAATGGAAAGCACCAATTGAGGTACGGGAAACACCCGTTTAGCACTGGGATAAAGCAAAATCACTGGTACGGCTGCTACACATAACCAGAAGGTAAATGAGTTAAGATAAAAGGCAAGCACCGCAGCACAGGCCATTGCTACCACTGCAACTACAATGCCTACCTTCACAGACAATGCCCGGGAAGCTAGGGGGCGATTTTGGGTTCTTTCCACTTGTGGATCAATATTTCGATCCCATAAATCATTCACAACGCATCCAGCAGCACTGGTGGCGAAAGTACCAAGGATAATTGTGCCTACCAATGGTAAGGGTGGTTTACCTGAACCGGCTAAAAACACAGCCCAAAGAGCAGGAATCATTAAAATCAGTCTTCCTTCTGGTTTATTCCACCTTAAGAGTCGAATAACTTTTAACCAAAGAGGTTCACTATTATTATCTGGAGTTGTCAACATAATTGGGAAATATTATCTCAACAAATATTAATTCATACATCTTCACATCTATAGAATATCGTTATTTGATATTTATAAAGAGTAGTCTTAGATTTACCACTTTTAGATACATCTTAAAAGATGCAAATTTAATGGCGACTAATTCAGGAATTTTGCTTGAGTAATCAGTTTGTAATATTTTACTCACGGTGTTAGTACGCTTTTTAGTGCTGCCAGTTCTACCATCCCCATAGAGAGATAATTTTAGATGGTTTCCACAAGCATTCAGAATCTTCCCATTCCCAACACTGAGCAACAACGAATTATTGCTGCAATTGATATGGGAACCAACTCCCTCCACATGGTAATTGTAAGGATTGAACCAACTTTACCAGCATTTAGTATTATTGGTAGAGAGAAGGAAACTGTGAGATTAGGCAATCGAGAAATTGCCACTGGCAACCTCAAACAGGAGGTTATAGAAAGGGCAATCGCAACTTTGCATCGGTTTCAAGAAATTGCCCAATCTCTCCATGCTGAAACCATTGTGGCGGTGGCTACTAGTGCGGTAAGGGAAGCTCCCAATGGTAAGGATTTTTTACAGCGAGTAAAGGCGGAAGTTGGTTTAAGTGTAGATTTAATTTCTGGTCCAGAGGAAGCACGACGTATATATTTAGGCGTGCTTTCCGGTATGGAATTTAATAACCAACCCCATGTAATTGTGGATATTGGTGGTGGTTCCACGGAAATTATTTTAGGGGATAGTCATCAGGAAAGAGTGCTCACTAGTACTAAGGTAGGTGCAGTTCGTCTTACCAGTGAGCTAATTAATTCTGACCCCATTAGCAACAACGAATTTCAATACCTGCAGGCATATGTGAGGGGAATGTTGGAACGTTCTGTAGATGAGGTATTGGGAAACTTACAATTGGGTGAATCTCCCAGGTTAGTAGGAACTTCTGGAACTATTGAAACCCTAGCAACAATTAAAGCCCAGGAAAAGTTGGGATATGAGCCTTTCACCCTCAATGGTTATCAATTTACCCTCAAAGACTTGCAAGGGTGGGTCAATCGTTTGCGAAAAATGACTTACTCCGAACGTTCGGCTATTCCGGGTATGCCAGAAAAACGGTCAGAAGTAATACTCGCAGGGGCAGTAATATTACAGGAAGCAATGACCTTATTAGGGGTAGATACAATTACAGTTTGCGAGCGATCGCTCAGGGAAGGAGTAATTGTAGACTGGATGTTGACCCACGGGCTGATAGAAGACCGACTGCGGTATCAAGGTTCAGTGCGTCAACGTAGTGTGCTGAATGTAGCCAAAAAGTTTCATGTAAATGTAGAATATAGCGATCGCGTGGCAAAATTGGCCTTGAGTTTATTCGACCAAACCCAATATTTGCTGCATAGCTGGGGGTTAGAATCAAGGGAATTACTGTGGGCGGCGGCGATATTACATAATTGTGGTCATTACATTAGCCATGATTCCCACCATAAGCATTCTTATTATTTAATTCGCAATGGTGAGTTATTAGGATATACAGAAACAGAAATCGAAATTATTGCTAATTTAGCTCGCTATCATCGCAAATCAGCACCGAAGAAGAAGCATGAAAATTATCAGAATTTACTGAGTAGAAAAAACCAAATTATGGTGAGTCAATTAAGTTCTATTCTCAGATTAGCGACGGCATTAGAGCGGCGACAAATTGGTGCAGTTTCCCAGGTAAAATGTGAGTATCATCGGCAAGTACAGGAGTTATTGCTACAAGTTTTTCCTCGCAATATTAATGATGACTGTGCATTGGAATTGTGGAGTTTAGATTTTACAAAAAGTGTATTTGAGACAGAGTTTGGGGTACAATTGATTTCTAAATTGGAATCTTCTGCTGGGGTGTTTGGTAGTAGTTGAGTCCTAGCCAAGATATTGACTTATAAGCAGATTTATTTATTGCTGAATAGTGCCAAATGGATATAAACGAAATGGATTAAGATGGGAAAGTTAAACTGCATTGAAATCTGCGCTGGTGCTGGTGGGCAGGCTCTAGGTCTTGAGTGTGCAGGTTTCGAGCCAGAAGCACTAATTGAAATAGATAAATCTTGTTGCAATACCCTCAGACATAACAGACCACACTGGAATGTAATTAATGCTGATATTAGTCAATTTGATGCAACTGACTATAAGCACATCGATCTTCTAGCTGGTGGTGTACCTTGCCCTCCATTTTCAATAGCTGGGAAGCAATTAGGCAAGCATGATGAGCGTGACTTGTTCCCGGAAGCATTACGTTTAGTTAATGAGTGCAGACCCCATGCAGTGATGTTAGAAAATGTACGGGGTTTTTTAAATCCAGTTTTTGAAGACTACAGGTGCAATCTCAAACACCAATTTGAAAAAATGGGCTATGTGGTAGATTGGAGATTACTAAATGCTTCTGACTTTGGTGTATCTCAATTAAGACCCCGTGTAGTTATTGTTGCGATCCGTAAAGACAGTTATAAATATTTTACCTGGCCAAAGCCACTAGATTGCAATCCGCTAACTGTTGGTGAACTACTTTATGACCAGATGGCTTCGCGTAGTTGGAAGGGTGCCAAAAAATGGATGAAACAGGCTAATGATATTGCACCTACTATTGTAGGGGGTTCCAAGAAACATGGCGGTCCAGACTTGGGTCCAACTCGTGCCAAACGTGCATGGGCAAATCTTAGTGTTGATGGTATGGGTATAGCCAATGAACCACCTGAAAAAGACTTTGTAGGTATGCCAAAATTGACTGTTCAAATGGTAGCAAGAATTCAAGGTTTTCCTGATGAATGGCATATTACTGGGAAAAAAACCCCAGCCTACCGCCAAGTTGGTAATGCATTTCCTCCTCCTGTAGCACGGGTAGTTGGAGAACACATTTATGAGTGCTTGACTCAAAAGAAAGTTTTCACATTAATTGGATAAGGAAATCACTGTATGGCAAAGAGAAAAGGTGCCAGGGCCAAACTTAGAGAACACTTTCTTGCCAATATTGGAAGAGTAATGGATTCAAATGAATTGCGTGAAGTCGCTGGTGGTATAACCGAATGGGCACGAAGGGTTAGGGAACTACGCACTGAAGAAGGTTATCAAATTCAAACCCACAATGACAGAAGCAACTTGAAGCCTGGTCAATATATACTTGAAGATCCAAAGCCACAACCAGCTTTTGAGCGTAGTATTTCTAAAGAAACCCGTGCTTTTGTTCTAGATAGAAATGGTTTTACTTGTCAAATGTGTGGTGCTGTAGCAGGTGAACCGCATCCCTACGAGCCATCAAGAAAAACTCGATTACATATCGGTCATATTCTTGATAAGTCCCAAGGTGGAACGGATGAACCTTCAAACCTGCGTGCACTTTGTTCAATATGTAATGAAGGTGCTTCAAACCTAACTTTGGAGAGACCATCAGCGCAAAAACTTCTCATACAGATTAGAAGAGCAAAGGGAACAGACCAAATTGAAGTTCTGAAATGGTTAGCGAAAAAGTTCCCCAAACAAACCAAAGAATTCTTGGATGGTGGATAAACTTATAGCAAAAGAACAAAGCAAGAAAATAGAGAACATCCGATCAAAGATACCTACTTTGAATGGATAATAGGAAGCTGATAATCTGTGAATAGAACATAGATTTTTAGATATTTAATGACTTTAAATCATTGTCAACCCTACAACAACACCAAAGCAAAATATTTGTTCTTAATTGCCGTTACCAGTTTAATTATTATTGCCCCAATCAATAAAATAATAGCAGCGCCAATACTCCCTGATTTTCAACCTATTATCCAAACATCAGGGGTGAAAGTATATAACAAAAGTGGCACTAATAACAAACTAGAGTTTGTGACCATTGTCAATATAAAAAAGGCTAGATTAGCAAATTTAATTGGTGAATTATCATATAGCCATACCCCTAAAGCGAATCCTTCCCACCATCGCAGTAAAATAAAAAAGAAGTTGCTGACTCATTTTTGGCAAGATGCTGTCCAGCAAAATACTACATCAAATCAGGCAAAGGTTGTACTTAATGGTGCATTTTTTTCGACAAAAAATGACCCTACAGGTATTGCTTTTGGTTTAAAAGTGAATGGTAATTTGATTACCTATGGTTATGGTGTTGGGAATGAATATTTTGGTCAGATACGCACATTTTCTTGGCATAATCAAAGTAACATTGCCAAAATTCAAACTTATATGGTGCAGACATTCAAGATTGTACAGGATGTGGTTGGTGGACTCGATATAACTGCCAACAAATCAGCCAATAAATACTTACCTCGTACCTTTGTGGGAGTTGGAGATAGGGACGGTGATGGGGTAACAGAAACGGTGATGTTTTATTCGAGTAATTATGCCCGTCAAATAGATGCATCCGCCACACTTAGGGGCTTTGGTGCAAAGGCTACAATGATGCTCGATGGAGGGGGAAGTACGGGTATAATTGTTGATGGTAAGCCATTAATTTCGACAAATCGTCCTATTCCCCATGCCTTAGCTATATATGCTGGTGAATGATATTGCCTTTTTATTACCATGGGCGGATAGTTGATAAGGCAACAATTAACTCTTAACTCCCAACAATGATTAAATGGATGACACTGATGACACGGATAGTTGATAACCCAACAATTAATATCATGTGCGGATGAATACTTATAAAACCTCACCCGCCTGCGGCACCCTCTCCTTATTAAGGAGAGGGTTGGGGTAAATCAAGCAGAAATTATAAGTAATTAAGCTAACTTGATATAACTCCTATCTGTCAACTGTCAACTGTCAACTGTCAACTCTTAACTCTTAACTCGATGCGCTAGTGTAAAACCGTAAAGCGAAACGCCAAAATCGGGTAGAAACAAAAAATAATCCCACCGCTAATAAACCTGCACCAATCAAACTATTTATTTGTCCCCTGCCCAAAATCGCCTCAGCCGGTATAGTTGTTAAAAAAGCCACTGGGACTATAAAAGTGAAGAAAAAGCGGTAAGTAGCAGGATAAGCCACCATCGGATAGCGTCCCGCTTCTAACAAACCCCGCAGAACTTCAGTCACATTATAAATTTTGACAAACCAAATACTAGTAGAACCCAACATAAACCACAGACTGTAAAGTATTATCAATCCGCAAAATAAAGGTACTAAGCCCAGTAAATAATTACTCAAACCTAAACCAAGTTTTTCCCCCGCATAACCAATCAGGATGGTACCCAAAATAATATCTGGTAATCCCCAGGGAGAGATGGTATGACAAGATAGCCAAAACTGGCTGCGAATGGGTTTTAAGAGGATAAAATCTAAGGTTCCTTCCTGTACATGACGGACAATGCGATTGAGGTTAGGAACAAGAAACGCTGCGGAAAAACCTTGCAATAGGGTAAAGATTCCCACTACAATTAAAGCCTCTTCCCATGACCAACCACTAAATGTGTAACCTTTGCCGTAAAATAAGAATAAACCAAAGATACTACCAATAAAATTGCTCAAACTACTAAGGGTAGCTAGAAAGAAATTAAAGCGATACTCCATTTCAGATGCGATCGCAGCATTCCAAAATAATCCTAATACTCGCAAGTATCTTGGCATTGTTGTGTGTTTTTTCCTCAGATTACAGAATATTAAGCTTCCGGTTCCACACCTAAAGCACGTAATTGAGCAGCCAAGCTTTCGGCTCTTTGACGTTCTTGTTCGGCTCTTTGACGTTCTTGTTCGGCTCTTTGACGCTCTTGTTCGGCTCGTTCATCCCCATTTAACAACAAATTACCTTGTAAATCCCACCAGCGCAGCCAGGGTAATTCCATATTTTGGTATTGTCCTTGCCAAATACCCAATTCAACTCCCAAGGGAGTGATAGAATAATGTCCCCGTTCGTTTGCTGGTAATAGCTGATATTGTCCTCCAATGAGCTGATAAACTTCTACACTGGCTTTACTTACTTCATAAATGCCATAAAAAGCCGGGTGAATTACCTGTTCATAAATCCAAAATTTACCAGTCCAAGGAGTTTTATCCCGTTCTTCTTTACCACTCCCAGAGACAAATTCTAATGCAATCAAGGGAGCGATATGCTCTCGCCATAGTACGTAGGAACGGCGAATTTGTCCATCTAACATAGGTGGTACATTGGGGACATAAAACCAATCGGGAGCCTCTGCGCCTCGTTCTGGAGGATCAGTTATACGCCAGTAGATACCACTATCTTGACCTATACAATACTGCCCATCGGCATGACGTTGTTGTAATATTGGCTCAATGGAGTCGGTGAGAAGTATGCTTTGGGGATGCTCCTGGAAATTTTTCACAAATGTGCCATCGGATTCTGGTAGTTGCGTATGGTCTGGGAATGGTGTTAAATCTGGGTCATGATTGATTGCAGAGGTCATGGTTACTACCTTTGCATTTTATAAGGGTTGCTCTTTAGTTTAACAATTAAGGGGAGAAATAGGTCGTAGGTTCAAAGACCAAAAGATCCCCGACTTCTAGTTTAGAAATTGCTGTAATGTAAAGATATTGATGCAGAAGTCGGGGATCTCGCTCACGCCCGCGACTAAACTAAAAGATCCCCGACTTCTAATTTAGAAATTGCCGTAATGTAAAGATATTGATGCAGAAGTCGGGGATCTCAACACCCGCGACTAAATGTAATGCAATCTTGATTTGTGCGCTAAACTAACACCCTAAGCTGATACCGTTAAGACAATTGTCGCCATGTCTGTCACCAAAGATTTAGCAACCCCAGAAGATGTTATATTTCCCCCAGGAGATTTATACAGTGATGAACCGCCTTTGGAAAGTGATTTACATCGACTACAAATGACGCTACTCATCCAATGTTTGGAGTGGTTGTGGCGCAGTCGTGATGATTTTTATGCATCGGGTAATATTACAGTTTACTATAGTCCCCATCAGCGCAAGTCAGAAGATTTCCGGGGCCCAGATTTTTTGGTGGTGTTGGGGACGGAACGCAAACCCCGTAAAAGTTGGGTTGTTTGGGAAGAAGGAGGAAATTATCCCAATGTAATTGTGGAGTTGTTATCAGATTCTACGGCAGCGACAGATAAAGGGTTGAAGAAGGAAATTTATCAAAATACGTTTCGTACACCGGAGTACTTTTGGTTTGATCCCAATAATTTGGAATTTGCTGGGTTTATGTTGGTGGGTGGGAAGTATCAACCATTGTCAGCGAATGCTCAAGGCTGGTTGTGGAGTCAACAGTTAGAGTTATATTTGGGGGTTTATCAGGATAAGTTACGCTTTTTTACTGCTGAGGGTGAGTTGGTTCCAACACCAGAAGAGGTGGCGGAGCAAGAAATGCAACGTGCGGAGCAAGAAAGGCAGCGAGCGGAGCAAGAAAAGCAGCGAGCGGAACGTTTGGCGGTAAGATTGCAAGAGTTAGGGGTAGATCCAGATAGTATTTAGGGAGTGTGTGAGAAGGTACAGTTGGCAACGGATGTCATAACAGATTTGAGCCACTCCCCCGTTTTGAAAACGGGGGATTCAGGCATCAGACAGAGATTGCAGTCTGGGACTGTCTAACATCTCCTACGCCTAGAGTCGAACTCCCGACTCTTTTAATATTCAAACTGGCGTTTTCATCTCTGTCATTTTCAGATTGACATGAAGGACAACGCCAACGTCTAATTGACAAATCTAGGTTTTCTAAAATATGTCCACATCTAGAACAAGTTTTAGTGGATGGATACCACTGATCTACAAACACCACTTGTTTACGTTTCTTTTTGGCAACCCATTCTAGAATTTGCAGGAACTCACCAAATGCCAAGTCTGATATTTTCCTACCCCAAAGACGTTGCATTCCTTTAAGATTTAGAGTTTCAAAACAGAGAATATCGAACTTATCTGTTAGCTCATGCGCTAACTTCCAGAACCAGTCCTGCCGACGATTAGAGATATCCTCATACTTGCGTACTAGATTTTTTCTTGCCCGTTCTCTATTTGATGAACCTTTCAGCTTTTTGGAATGTTGCTTACTAGCTTTTTTGATGGCGTTTAAGGATTGCTTGAAAAACTGGGGAGACTCAATTCTAGTACCGTCTGAGCAGGTAAGGAATGTTTTTAATCCAAAGTCAAAGCCAGCGATTTTACCTGTCTTAACTTCAACTTCACAGTTACCTTCATCAACAACCAAAACCATGAACAACTCACCTAATGGAGTGCGCTTAACGGTTAGGGTTTTGACTGTTCCCTCAATCTCTCTAGACTGCCAAAATTGATAAACCCGACTACCAATTTTGACCCTATTGCCACCTAAAAACTTGTACCCAGCTTGCTTAAGGGTGAAAGATTTGTACTTTTTAACCTTCTTAAAACCTGGTGGTCTAACTCCTTTTTTGTTGTGTTTAAAGAATAGTTGGTAGGCTTTTTCAATGCGTTGGCAAATATCTTGCACTGACTGAGAACCTACTGATTGCCAAAACGGATTTCGTTTTCTGTGTTTGGCAATATGAGACTGAAGTTTTGCACAGTTTAAATGCTTGCCAAACATCCGGTAATACCGACGATGAAGGGCAATGCAATGGTTATAAATCACCCCAGCAGCGTTAATTGTGCGCTTGAGGTGTCTATTGCGTTTGTGCTGATATAACTTAAACTTCAGGGTTTTCATGGAGTTATGATATCATCTATTGTGTAGATAATCAATACTCATCTACATGAAAACTGTTTACAATCACTACAACCACGCCATTGGTTTGGCTACTGTCCATTTAGTCTGGATACCATGCCGAAAAAGAAAAGTCTTTGCTAACAATGAACAACTAAAACTCAGATGTATTGAGATATTTCAATCTGTTGCTAACGATAATAAATGGGTGATCAAAGCACTGGAAGTTGCACCGGATCATGTTCACCTATTAGTTGAGTATGACCCACATCATTCAATATCCCAGGTTGTTAAAGCCTTTAAGGGTCGCTCATCGAAATATTTAAGGCAAGAGTTTCCAGAATTAATGAAACTACCTAGTCTGTGGACGCATTCATATATGTTCGACACCACAGGAAAAGTTAGTACCCAGAAAGTCTTGGAGTACATTAATGACCCACATCACGGATGAATAAATTCATCCTGTTCGCTTATATCCCCCGGCTGAAGCGCGGGGGCTTTACGCATCACGACTCGTAACTGATAATTGTTGCAATTTTAGGACTAAATCATCTGTTATATTAATTTGAAAAAAGAATGGGACATTTGTAATCCCTTAAATATTAAAATTCATAATTCTCGGATACTAAAATTCATAATTCTCGGCGCGATAGAAGAACTTCAGCATCTTGGATCGGTATGTGAAAGGATCTGTCTCGGTGCTTGTGTGCTTTTGTCTTGATCTTTGCTGGAAGGTGTCCCTTAGGTGATGAGGTATCAAAAGTCACTTCCTGGTAATATATCCAGTTACCATTCACTTTCCATCCCACTTCTTCAGCTAGCCGAGAGTAAGCTTTATAAAGTTGATCTGATTCATCCCTTACTGCACCACCAAAGTGGGTATGTACCCATCTAACAGAGTAAAGAATTTTCTTAATATAGGGCGAACTTGATTGACTCCCTCCTAAGATTCCCCCCACACTGAGATATATTTCTTTTTGGACGCTAAAACCAAAGTGCCCATTGCTATAATTTATCCACAATTGGTCAATGGTTCTCAAGTCTTCACAGGGAAATTGGCGAATGTCCTCTAGTTCTAAATAGCCTTGTTTTTCCCTTCCTGCAACCTTAAGCATTATCTTATCAGTTTCCTTATCAGCTTCTTTCCACATCCCTACTGCAAGGTAGTAAGCAAGCTCTGCATAACGAGGAGGAACTTGAAACCGCAATAGTTGAATTTTACCATCAGCATTCTGTTGATCTTTCTGGGTTGGCTGTCTGTAGCAAATTCCTGGCTCACCCAATTCTTTACGACTCCGTAAACTCAGCCAAGCACAAAAACCATTTGCATCCCAAAAGCTAATTCCAGTGACAGGTTCATTCGCTCGTTTGTTATTTTCTAGGGTTCTGGGAGAAGCATTATTCTCATTCAAAAAAAGTTGATATTCAGCCCAACTTATATAACTACTATCAACAGCAATGCTTTCTCTATCTAAGTCACTTTCCGAAGTTAATAAATCGTGATTTAATTGACTCAAACGGTCAGCAAGTTTCACCTGGGCTGCTAAAGTAAACTCATCAACATTATTTGACTCTAAGCCCAACTCCAATTTGTCTTTTAACTGCTGCTGTACATCTGGTGTAATTTCCTGTGCTTCTTTACTACATTGGTAAGCAAGGGTTAGTACCGATATTTTTTCAGATTGTAATGCAGTTTGAATTAAATTACTAGCATCGGTTTGTGCAGCATAAAAGCAAATTGTTTCTCGATACCAAGCTAACTTTTTTTCATCGGTAAATGCTTCAAACAGTAAATTTTCTTGCTGGGAGATGGTAATTTCCACAGCTGTTAAATATTCTTGAAAAGTTTTATGGGCAAACTCATAAATTCCTTCTTGTTCCCTTTCGCTTAATAACTCCCGCACTCCCAAATCATCTTTTTTAATAAAATCTTCCGGTGTGATTTTTTGTTGGGGGAATCTCTCTAATTTTTCTTTTATGAGGGATTGGGCTGGAAATATTTTATCACGGCTAGAAGATGAATCTAATGTAAATGCTTGGGTATTTTGTCGCGTCAATTCTAATGCTAGGGACCTTAAAACCACTTGTTTTTGTTTAGCAGAAAGGTCCGTATTAGTAGATAAACCTTTCGCTCGTTGCCTTCCTTCTAATAATACCCGACAAATTTCTTTATATAAATCGATTCTTTTTGTCGAGAGAGTACCATTTTTTTCATGGGTAATGGCAATCATATTTAATAGTAGGGGATTTCTTGCCATCCAATCCAAGAACTTATCAATGCGGGGAGAAAGCTTATTAACAACTTTGATACCCAGCCAAATACCAGCAGCTCCAACCGCACAAAATGTCACATTTTTCCATTCAGACTTGCGAGCAAAATCCAATGCAACAGCAAGCAAAGCCCCTGGAACACCTAAACTGACAAACTTGGAATCCAGGAGTTTCCAAAAGTTTTCAAAAGTCATGGGAGTATTCTGCTCTTTTGATTCTTCTGCCATTTGCCGATGTTAAACGCAAGTCTGTAGTATCGATAGTAGATAGATAAAAGTATAAGTAAATAACAGTATACGCGATCGCATTTATCTTTATCGGCATAGGAAAAAAACTACACAATTGTGTAAACGGTAAGCATTAGCTGATTTTTGGCGTTGCTGATTGTTAGCCCCCCAACCCCCAATTCTGGGGGAGAAGTATATTTAAAAGTCCCCCGCCCCCTTAACCCCCCAATACTGGGGGGAATGAGCAGATACTTTGCTTTTTTACAGATGGGGATTTAGGGGGCTTTTGTTATATATACCATTTTGAAAAATAATGGGAGAGATGAGTGGATGGGTAGGGGCACGGCACCAATAAGATAGTTTGATACACCAAAAGATTAACCGATGCCGTGCCCTTACCAAGAATGTATGTGTCGCAAACATTATTTGAATTGGTATTAGATAGCAATAATAAATTCAGAGTTCAATTATGCAACACCTGATTTTCTATTGCTGATATTGCAATCGAAGCTACCATAGATCAAATGATTGCCATTCCGGTATAGTTTAAAGTCTGACTGTATATTGTTGCTGATAGTATTTATCGAAATAATTTCAAATCCTATGGCTAGACTTTCCCAAGAATTAGAGCGATTTTTTTTTGTAGAGCAGAAATCACCAGAAGTAAATTTAACTGATATTTTGTTGCTAGGAGGGGAGCGGATTTTCGGCTTCCTATTTGTAATCTTATCTTTGCCTTCAGCTTTACCCGTTCCCGCACCTGGCTATTCTATACCTTTTGGGATACTGATGCTCGTTTTGGCAATACAGCTAATTATCGGTGCAAAAACTCCCTGGCTACCCAAAAAGATGGCAAAACACCCCATCAAACTGGAAACAGTACAAAAGTTTCTCAAGGCTGGACTCCCTTGGTTGCGGAGAATTGAAGCTATAACCCGACCCAGATTATCATACATTTGCACCACTTTACCAGGTAAAGCAACTATCGGTGTAGCGATCGCACTTATGTCTATCTCTATGATGATACCAATTCCTGGTACTAATACTTTGCCAGCGATCGGTATTTTTGTCACTGGTTTTGGTTTGCAAGAAGATGATGGCGCAATTACTCTAGGGGGTTTGGTTCTGTGCTTGATGGGAGTAGCTGTAAGTGTTTCTATTCTTATGGCTGTGGTTTGGGGTGGTTCTAGTCTGCTCGATTTAATTAAAGTTTGGCTGGGACGAGGGTAAGTAATGAGTAATGAGTAATGAGTAATGAGTAGGGCTTGCAACAAAAAGTCTTTTGGTGGGGGTAGGGAATAGGAAATAGGCAATGGTTAGGTGCATCTTTATTTATATTCTTTTTACCAGAAAAAATAGCAGATGCAAGGATTTTAAACCTAAAATCCTAATTTCCTTGCACTGATTACCCAATAAAATAGCCTCAAAGCATTGATAAATCAATATTTTGCAGTTGTTCAGCAAGTCCTAAATAATAAATAACAGGCAAATCTTGGCATTGCTGAATGATATCATGTCCGTTTAAATAACCGTCATTGCGACCGTTCGCTGAAAGCGTTCTCGCAGAGTAGGGAAGCAATCCCAAAGACCTTGTGATTGCGTCGTTTCACTTCGTTCCACTCGCAATG
>JASJCX010000072.1 GCA_030065255.1 Calothrix sp. MO_167.B42
GCTTCTCGAAGAGTAGAGTAGGGTAGGAGTAGGGGCGGGGTTTCCCCGCCCGGAGTGAGGGAGTGAGGGAGTGATGAATTAAAGACTGTCAACTATCAATTATCAACTGTCAACTGAAATCCGATAAACTTAAATATGTGAAATTGATTAGGGGAATGGACTGATGCTGGACGAACAAGCGAAAAAGACCATGTTGCGTAAAATCCCCCACGGATTGTATATCTGTGGTGTGAAAGATGGAGAAGAAGTCAATGGCTTTACATCTAGCTGGTTGATGCAAGCTTCTTTTCAGCCTCCGTTAATAGTCAATTGTGTGAGGCAAGATTCTAAATCCCATCAAATGATTAAAAATAGTGGGGTGTTTGCCATCAGCTTTTTAGAAGATGGGCAAAAAGATTTAGCACAAAAGTTCTTTAAACCCATGCGCCGGGTGGCTGATAAGTTTGAGGATGTGGAATTCTACTTGGGTGAAACTGGTTGTCCCATCATTTCTGACTCTTTAGGTTATGTAGAATGTACAGTAGTTGATGCCGTAGAAAAAGGGGATCATACTGTTTATGTTGGTGAAGTCATCGCTGCTGGAGTTCACCGTGAAGGGGAACAGTTACTATTGTCAACCACCGGCTGGAACTATGGGGGATAAATTCAGTTAAGAGTTAAGAGTTAAGAGTTAAGAGTTAAGAGTTATCAGTTAACTCTTGACTATGGAAATCCGGTTTGATTTTTGAATAAAATTAGGTATGTGTAGTAGACTAACAGGCCTAAAAATGTAGGTTGGGTTTCCCTAACGCTCAACCCAACAAAGCTTTACTGGTGTTGGGTTTCATTCTATTGCTACGCAACGCTAACGCGAACAACCCAACCTACACTCAATACAACATTTTAGCTGTGTCAGTCCACTAAGTGTTTTAAACGCAAGCGCAGGCTAGGCCAACAAAAATCAAATAGCAATCCTAATAAATAGATATTTGTAATATTGTTGGCAATCTAAAATCTAAAATCCAAAATCCAAAATCCAAAATCCCTACCATGCCTTTAATTAAAGTCCAAACATCCGTACCTACTCCAACCAAGTCTGAAATTGAGGCGATGCTCAAAAGTTTATCAGCTAAGTTAGCCAAACATACTGGTAAACCAGAATCCTATATTATGACAGCTTTTGAGTCTGGAGTACCCATGACTTTTGCTGGTAATACCGATCCAGTTTGCTACCTGGAAATCAAAAGTGTGGGGACGATGAAGCCAGAACAAACTAAATCCATGAGTCAGGATTTTTGTCAAGAAATTAACCAAACCCTAGGGGTACCTCAAAATAGGATTTACATTGAATTCGCCGATGCAAGGGGTGCTATGTGGGGCTGGAATGGTAAAACTTTTGGCTAGTTAAGAGTTGACGGTTGACGGTTGACGGTTGATAGTTGACAGTTGACGGTTGACGGTTGATAGTTGGTAGTTGGTAGTTGGTAGTTGAGAGTAAAGGAGTGAATAAGACAAATCAATAATATTTCTTCCCACACTCCCCACACCTCCCACACCTCCCACACTCCCCACACTCCCCACACCTCCCACACCTCCCACACTCCCCACACTCCCCACACCTCCCACACCTCCCACACTCCCCACACTCCCCACACTCCCCATGTCCATAACCAAACTCCCGACAATTTCCCTTCCTCCCCTACTAGGTGCAAGCTTGGAGGAATTAAAGACTTGGGTACAAGAACAGGGACAACCCGCTTACCGGGGTAAACAGCTACACGATTGGATATATGATAAAGGAGTACGATCGCTCGCTGATATTTCCGTATTTCCTAAACAATGGCGATCGCAATTAGCAGAAATTCCTATTGGACGCTCTAATTTGGATTACCGTTCTATAGCCCCTGATGGCACGGTTAAGTATTTATTACGATTGACAGATGGACAAGTTATTGAAACTGTAGGCATCCCCACTTACAAATGGAAACAGAGGAGGGAAAATCCCGACTCCCTGGATAGACTTACCGTGTGCGTATCTACCCAAGTTGGCTGTCCTATGGGTTGTGATTTCTGCGCTACGGGTAAGGGAGGATATCAGCGCAATTTGCAGCGTCACGAAATTGTCGATCAAGTGTTAACTGTCCAAGAAGATTTTCAGCAACGGGTAAGTAATATTGTATTTATGGGTTTGGGGGAACCATTGCTGAATACGGATAATGTTTTAGGTGCTATTAGATGCTTGAATCAAGATGTGGGTATTGGACAGCGCAATATTACTGTCTCCACTGTGGGTATTCCTGGACGTATTCGCCAATTAGCCGAACACCATCTGCAAGTTACCTTAGCTGTTAGCCTCCACGCCCCCAATCAAACTTTACGGGAAAAATTGATTCCCAGCGCCCATCATTATAAGATTGACGACTTGCTGGCTGAATGTCGGGAGTATGTGGAAATTACTGGTAGAAGAGTTTCGTTTGAATACATACTCCTAGCTGGTTTTAATGATTTACCCGAACATGCTGTGGAGTTAGCACAATGCTTGCGGGGATTCCAAAGCCATGTAAATTTAATTCCCTATAATCCTATTTCTGAGGTTGATTATCAACGTCCGAGTAGCGATCGCATCCGAGCCTTTGAGCAAACCCTCAAACAACATCATACCGCAGTTAGTATACGTTATTCCCGTGGATTGGAAGCAGATGCAGCTTGTGGACAGCTGCGAGCCAGCCGGTGAAGAAGCAAGGGGGAAGGGAGCAGGGAGCAGGGGAGAAACCCCATATATAAATGATACTTTCGGCTAATCGGTTGGGGGCATGACCAATTTTGGTAATTTAGCACGTATTCAATACGTTTGAACTCATAACTTACACCATTCTCAACTAGCCCAAATGTCCGCCTGGGATTTAAATCCCAGTCTAATAGCCGAAGTCGTCTAAAGACGACTAGACAAGCATTCTAGTCTACTTAAGTAGACTTTTTTTATTAGCCTTGAAATTTATTTCAAGGTGGGAATGTGGGCTAAACGATATTGCTACAAGTTATTAGTTTTAACGTACTCAGTTTTCTCATAAAACTCTTATCCAAGCCTCAGTTACCAATCACTAGTCCCTCAGAGTTGTGTTCGATATTAGTAATCAAGCAAAGGAAAACAACTTACTTGAGGTAACACACAATGAAACTTAACAAATTAGCAGCTTCCACAATCGCATCAGTTCTTTTATTCGGTGGCGTTGGACAATTCGCAATTAATGCACAACCAGCCCAAGCAATTAAATCAACACAAACTACTGTTGCAGCTAAACCCGGTTCACTACTAGCTTCTGGTAGCTTTGTAACTACGGAACAAGATCATCCTACCAAGGGTATAGCTAAGATTGTTAACATCAATGGTAAACGGTATCTAGAGTTTAACCGAGGTTTTACTACTGCTAGTGGTCCCAAGGTGAAGGTTGTTCTCCATCGCAGAAATACTGTACCCGTGAAGCTGCAAGCTAGGAATTATATTACCTTGTCTGCTTTAAAAAGCTTCAATGGTGCCCAACGTTATGCAATTCCTGACAATGTAAACCTGAATAATTATCAATCCGTTGCAATTTGGTGTCAGCGATTTAATGTTACCTTTGGTTACGCCAGGTTAAACAAAGCTTAAGTTTTGTAATTAGGGAGTTACACATATCTTTGCTGTTCTCCCATACCAACTATCCACAATTTATTTCATTTTTCCGAAATGTACCCCATAGGTGGTGTATTCATTATTAGATTGCGTTTTTAACCTTATAAATAACTTTATAAATAGCCAGGGGATATAAACCCACTAAGCTCAGTCAATTATGGCTGGGCTTTTGGCATCAAAAAATTATAGATATCCACTTCAATTATTATCTGCATAATTTATCTATTCTAAAGAGATTAGCTGGCGTAGGTTGGGTTGAGGGACGAAACCCAACATTATCAATCCTTTGTTGGGTTTCACTATGTCCTTGCGGACACGCTACGCGTTTCTTGAATGCCCGTTGGCGAAGCCTGCCCGAAGGGCTTAGGGCTATACGTTCCACCCAACTTACCATTGTTCTTAACTATATAATATATAATACTAAGTATGATATATTGGTGATGTAATGACAATTCGCATCTTTCAAAATACTTGGTTCAAGGGAGGTGAAGCCATGAAAGAACAAGAGCAACAATATCGTTCGGATGCATTTGCAGCCATCCATGAAACTATGGAGGGATTGCACGATGTTGGTGCAATTAGTAAAACCACCATGAGGAAGTTTGATGAAATGTGCCTTGAGCCAGTTTCAGACTTTAATGGTGAAGCTATCCGTGCGTTACGAGAGCGCGAAAATGTGTCTCAACCTGTTTTTGCTCGATATCTCAACGTATCCAAAAATCTTGTGTCAGATTGGGAGCGTGACGTTAAAAAGCCTGGTGGTCCAGCCTTACGGCTACTCAGCATCATTGATAAACATGGTCTTTCTTTTCTCACGCAATGACACTGAGGCTTCTGCCTTCTTTTTAGATCAATTATCAATCCTCAGCAGTAATTATTCTCCTTGAAAGGCAAATTATATGCAGCAAACCGTAGTAATCTTCAAGCGAATATTCTGTTCTTTAGTGATTATATTCCTATTACTGGTATTCAGTGTATCTTGTCTGCTAGCTACATTTATTTATTTTTTTTATCAGTTTGTTATTCTAACTGTAGGTTTTGTGGCTGTATCATTGTTGATAATTTTTATCCGACGTAGTAGACATAAGCTATTGAGATACCCTGCGATAATACTGACAGCAGGGATAATATTCTATGTTTCTTTTCTCGCTATTCCAGAGTTCAAATTTTTAGTGACATTTAATGCTCGACAACGTATAGTTAATCAGTTAGTTAATCAGTCTACTCAACAAAGCATCAGTACTGAAAATTCATGGTTAAGTGAAACGCTATATTCATGGTTAGATGAAGAAGTGACATATTTGGACAATGCTATTTATTTCGCAATCATGACAGATCCTGGCAAATCCGCTTTCAGTTCCAGAGTTTTTTTTGTTTATACGACTAGACCTGAATTACTTGATAGTCGGATGAGTGTGAAAAAATTGAAGAAGAATTGGTATCTCATCAAAGGTTCCTATGCGGATTGAGTAAAGTTCAATACGGTTCAGTTAAGCCTCAAAGTTGTGTACACTAGACATTATTCCCATGAATAAAAATTAAGTGTAATGCATCTGGAATTATGAATTTTTCTTTGTATTAGCAATACATTTTGCATCTAGCACTACGTAATTTTGAACCCCTATCGCAGTACAATTAGGTATCATCTGAGATAAAGCTGGCACAGTTCCCCGTTGCAAATCTTGAACAATATTATTAGTTAATTTAACAAGTTCATCTTCCTTTAACTTACTTACCAAATATTGCTTCAGCCATTTATTCTTTTTGACATAATCTATCGTAAATGTGTCATTCTTCAACAACCAGAAATCCACACCATACTTTTGCATCAAATTGTTAACATCAGCCAAATCGGGACTGTACTCAGCTTGAATCAAGTCTATAGTTCTCTGGCGAAATTTCCTATAATAACCAAAATGCCAAGGAATAGCATATTCTCGTCCTGCCAAAATCGAACGTTGAGTAAAGCTAGGTAAATTGTCAACTTCCGGATCTATAGAAGCAATTAAAGTATCCTTTGGTTGTGTTTTTAAAAACTCATACAATTGACCATAATTACCTATGCGATAGGCTGGTTTAGGAAATTTTTTGATAAAAACAGGGTAATAAAATAACAATGAAATAGTAAGAAGTGCTGTGAAGCTGAGGGCAAACAACTTGCGTGGGAGAGGGTAAATTTTACCTCGGAAAAAACTATTGGATAACACAGTATCCAAAATTGTAGTTAATGCAATTGCGGCTGATAAAGTTAAAACAACCCGGAAACTGTAGCCAATATATCGACTAGGCAGATAAAGTCTAAATAACAGGATATGGGCAGCACTAAACATTCCCAATGATGTGATTAAAATCTGCGGTAATATGACAATTTCCTCAGTTAACTGCCCAAGTAAGGGAAACTTAGCCCGGAATCGCCATAGCCAGGGTAGAAAGAAAGCGAAACAAAGGGTTATGGGTGAGAACAGCCACGGCGAAAATATACCACCACGGGTATCACCAAGATAATGAATAAAGGGATTATCAAAAAAGAAAGCAGAGCGTCCCCCTGACAATAATTCTGGTAATTTCTTGGCTTGAGCCACGGTGATTACTGGCGCAAAATCAGAGGATCTCAGAGCATAAATTAACATGACTGAAAATGCTACCCCTGTCCCTACTACGCAGAAAACATAATGGTGTCGTTGGCGTGACAAACGAAACTTTCTTGCTTGCCAGTCTAATATTCTTAGTATTAAAATACCAACACTGATAAATACACACTGGGGATAAAATATTCCTAATAATACAATTGTTGCTAAACAAGGCAACAAAGATTTACGCAATAAATAGTATAAAAATGCTAAAAATAAGAAATATACAAACCCTCTTGCAGTTCCAGAAGATAAATCATCCTTCATCCACAAATTTTGATTGAGCATTACAGTTGCGATAAATCCGGTAATAGGAATAGGCAAAATTTGCAGACAAGCACCAAAACAATAAACAGTTGTGAGTAGTCCTAATATGGATGGTAAGATTTTATTAAAAAGTAATGGATTGACTCCCAAATTTGCCATAAAACGATAAAGACTTGAGTAACCTAGGGGAGCTACTGATTGAAAATAATCGGCAATCAAGTCATTGGGAAATAAATCTGCATCTATAAATCGTACCATCCAAAACACATGTTGCCGTGCATCATCTTGGACAACATATTCAGCACTGAAAGCTTTTTGTAATGCTAACATTGCATAAATAATAGAGACAGCTATGCTTAAACTAAACCAAAAAATCATCTGCCAACGAGATGATTTTTCATTTGGGGTAATTAGCAATCTATGCAGTCGATTAATAAACATAAGTATGTGTATTGATTTGTTGTTAGATATCACAGCGGAGATAAAGGATCTAGCAATAAATTATGGGCGTTGCTGATTTAAAATATGAATTTATCTCACGCAAAGACGCAAAGACGCAAAGTTACAAAGAAAAATAAAGGTAATTTTGACTTTTCATATCCTGATTATTCAGTGGTTAATTGTACAATAAATTTAGCTATAAACGTCTATTTTTTTTGGTAAATCCACTTTTTGCTGGCATCGCTGACAAATATTGTCCTAAAAAAGGTAATCCTCCCATTGCTAGGAGCAAATATCGGGAAGTACAGAGTAAACCTAATGCAGCAGCAGTGGGAGCAGGGAAATATGGTTGATACAAGGCGATAAAAGCAGCATCACGAGTACCTACACCAGCAAAGGTAAGTGGTATTAATCCAGCTAAAATGGCTAGTGGACATAGGGCGATATGATTTAACAAAGGAATCCAAGCGTTGAGAGCGAGAATGAAAAACCAAATTTGCAAAAAATGCCCAAATGATATAAATATTGAAAGACCTATAATTTTAAAGAAAATAACCTTATCATGCCAAAAGTAATCATGCATTTCTTTCCAGGAAGAGTGCATTTTCTTTAATGTTTTGGGAAATTGATGAAAAACAATACGGATATATTTAAAAAATAAGTTAGCAAATTTTTGGGAACAAAGTAAAAGAAATGCAATTAATATGCCAAGGGTAACACTGGTGAGGATGAGCCAAAAAATCCATCCTTTGTGAGGATAGAGAATTAATCCCCAGGCACACCATAGTAATATTCCTAGTAAATCACAAATTTTTTCAAAAATAACTAAAGATAGGGAAAGTGAACCATTTAAATACTGTTTCTCTTGCATAAAATAAGCCTTAGCTATATCACCCATTTTTGCCGGTAGCACCAGATTTAGCACACTAGCTGACAAAACTAAGCGATTAGCTTCACCAAATCCTAAACTCGCCCTTGGCATTAGCTGTTGTAACCGCCAAGCTGTTAGCATGGCTAAGGGTATAACCATAGCTAAACTAATGACTATCCACCATGTATGGCTATATTGAAATACTTGCACTAGCCGAAAAAAATCAATTTTCGAGTAGATGACTGCTAACAATATCAAACTCATAACAATGGAAATGATTTTTTTCATGGTTTTGTTTGAGTGATACATTTTGCATCTAGTACCATGTAATTTTCAATTTCTGCTACAATACAATTGGTCACTACTTTTGATAAGGCTGGGATATTACCCTGTTGCAAGTTTTTAAAAATATTGTTAGTTAATTTAACTAATTCATCCTCAGTCAATTTACTATAAAAATATTGCTTTAGCCATGTATTATTTTGGATATAATCTGCGGTAAATGCTCCGGATTCCAACATCCATAAATCTATTCCATATTTGTTAATGAATTTTGTCACATCCTCTAAATTGGGGCTGTAATGAGCTTGGATTAGCTCTATCATCCTCTGACGAAATTCGTTGTAATAACCAAGGTGATAGGGAATTGCATATTCCCTGCCTACCAAAATCGATCGCTGGGAGAAGGTTGGTAAATTATTACTTTCTTCGGCGATGGAAGCAATGAGAGTATCTTGGGGTTGTTTTTGCAAAAATTCATATAATTGGGGAAAATTACCAACTTTATAAGATGTTTTGGGAAATTTATTTAACAATAAAGGATAATAAAATAGTAATAGAATAATTAGGATAAATATAAAACCTAAGACACATATCCGTTGTATATAACCATAGATTTTGTTTTGCACAAACTTAGTTGATAAAACAGTATCCAGAATTATAGCTAACACAATTGCAGCAGAGATCGCCACAACAATTCGTAAACTATGTCCAGTGTAACGACTGGGAAGATGAAGTTTAAATAGTAAAGCATGGGCTGCAAAAAACATGAAGAAAGATGCCAATACAATCTGCAACAGCAAGACAATTTCCCTAGTTAATTTCCTCAATAAAGGAACATGAGAACGAACAAGTAAAAGTATGGGTAACAATGCAGAAAGATAAAGGGTAATTGGTGTCCAAAAAAATCTGGGAAATATGCCGCTACGCCCACCTAAAAAATAGTACCAAGGGTTGCCATTAAAAAACTGAGAACGTCCTCCAGAGAAAAATTCCGGTAATTGTCTAGCTTCAGCTAAGGTAATTACTGGTGCAAATTCCGATGATTTGAAAGCATAGGGTAATAATACTAATATTCCTACCCCCACCCCAGCAGCACAGAATAAATAATCATGGCGCGAGGGAGAAAATTGTAAACGCCCTCTCTCCCATATCAATAATCGTAGAATTAAAATACCAGCACAGATAAACACCATCTGCGGATAAAATACTCCTAAAAGTGCGATCGCAATTAAACAAAATAGCAAAGAACGACGCAATAAATAGTACAAAAATGCAAAGAATAAAGGGTAGACAAAAGCCCTAGGAGTAGCAGAAACTAAGTCATCTTTCACCCATAAATTTTGATTTAGCATGACTGTTGCCATGAATCCAGCAAATGGAACTGGGAAAATTTGTAAACAAATACCAAAACAGTATGCAGTGCTGATTAATGCTATGATGGATGGCAAAATTTTATTGAACAACAGTGGGTTAATTCCTAGGGATGCTAGCAGATGGTAAAGATTAGAATATCCCACGGGAGCTACTGATTGAAAATAATTGGCAATCAAATCATTGGGGAACAAGTCTGGATCTAAAAATCGCAGCATCCAAAACACATGTTGTCGCGCATCATCCTGGACAACATACTCGCTACTAAATGCTATTTGTAGTGCCAAATAACTATAAATAGCTGATAATATTAAACTGCAAACTAGCCAAAATGTTCCGTGATGTTTAGATGTATGAGACGGAGTATTAGATCCAGATTTGTCGGATGTATTAATCATAGTAGTTAATTACATTAGTTCACCAGGAGTAGAGGAAGAAACCGCAGAGGCGCAGAGAACACAGAGTCAGAGGAGCAGAGGAGAAGTCCCTTAAGTTGGTTTACCTTGCATGCATTAATGAAAATAACTACTACATAAACAAAATTAAAAGTTACAATCTAGGGAGAAACAGCTCACCGACTTCTTTAAGAAGTCGAGGATCTAACTAACGTTGGATACGCATCTTTTTAATCGCAGTCAGATATTGTCCCAGAAAAGGTAGTCCACCAATAGCTGGTAAGAGATATCTACAAGTACAAAGTAGCCCCAAGGCAGCAGCAGTAGGACTATTAAAATATGGTTGATAAAATGCAATTAAGGCCGCATCACGGGTTCCAACTCCAGCAAAAGTAAGGGGTAATAAACCAGCTAAAATTGCTAAGGGAGATAGTGCCAAATGAGCTAAAAAAGGTGCCCAAGCTTTGAGTGCTAAAATAAAAAACCAAATTTGTAATAGGTGCCCAAACCAGATAAAAATGGAAGTACCAGCTATCTGGAAAAAACGATAATTATCTTGCCAAAAATATCTATGCATTTCCTCCCAGGAAAGACGTAATTTGTCAATTTTGGGGCGGAGCTTTTTAGGTAATAATTTCCCAGCTAATATAAAAAATACACGAGCAAATTTTAAGGAAGTCAATAACAGCGTACCAATAACTAATCCCCCAATTACAACAGTTGTCATCACCCAAAATAACCAATCTTTTTGGGGATAAAGGATTAATCCAAAGGCACACCATAGCAACAGAGAAAGCATATCACAGGCTTTTTCAAACACTACCAAAGATAGTGAAAGGGAGCCATGTAAATGCCCCTTTTCCTTCATAAAATAAGCTTTGGCAATATCCCCCATTTTCGATGGCAGAACCATATTTAGCACACTAGCTGCTAAAATCAGGCGATTCGCTTCACCAAACCCCAATCGACTACCAGTAGGCATTAACTGTTGCAAACGCCAAGCCGCCAACATTGTCAGAGGAAATACCATCAGCAGACTAATTGCCATCCACAAGCGATCGCAATTTTGTAATACTTGGATTAATTTGGGAAAATCTATTTTCCAGTAAATTATTGTCAGAATGACAAGACTAACAACAATAGAAATGAATTTTTTCATCCTATAATTTACGCTTGATTTCTAATGGCTGATGGGGAGCAAGTTTGGGGATTTCATCAGTCAAATTCAGCCAAGGTTGTAACTGACTGATTTGGAATGTGCGACTCATAACAACATAAATGGAAGTTTGATCACAGCCAATACCCGCAGCAATAACATGATTCCAAGATTGGGCATATATTTTATCAGTAATGTGCCATTTGCCATTTTGCCAGGACAACTGACGCTCAAAGCGAAATGGGGCATTTTTTTTGCCCGTAATTAGGATACTTTGCAAAAGCTTACGAATCAAATCGGGAAAAAACCGTCCCCCACTGAGCATGACAAGGCGTAAAATCAGTAAATTCACGGGGGTCATTTGTTTTTGTTTTGCCCAGCCTAATTCCCCTGAAATGGTAATCATATCGTCCCTGACATTGACTTCATAGGGAGCAATTAAGTGAGCGATCGCATTTTTGACTGTATTATTTTGTCGTACCTGGAGGGAAATTTGCGTATCCGCAGCAATCATTTGATTATGGCGAAATAGCCTGAAAACTCCACCTTTATTGAGTGCTAAATATAATTCTGTATCTTCCCGGCGGTCTATCAATATTTTGGCTTTTTTTAACCAAATACGACCAGTAGGACGGGGAGCAATTGCCGGACGATTGGGGACAAAATCCCGCCAAGCCAACAAATAATTCCAAGTATGGTGGCCAATTATATGATCATCGGCATAACAGGGACTCAATCCATTGGCCAAACCTTGTAAAAATTTATCATTAATATTTAGGGACTCTGGCATCCAACATCCCACCAATTCAAACCCGTGGGGGAAAAAATTGTAAGTGTTGCGACTAGTATATTCTCCCCCATAGGAACCATCGGGATGTACGAATTGTGCAGCTAACTCCACCGCTGTAATTAACGCCTCTTTTAACCGGATATCCGGTGTGAGCTGATAAATCCGTGCTAGGCAAGAAATGGTCAGTGTATGATAACCAGGATCGCAACCCTCATATTCTTGAAACCAGCCCTCTGAACTTTGCCAAGACAAAACCCGTTCTAGGCGTTGTACCCTTGCTTTATCCCATTGCGTAGTTTGTACCAATTGAGATAAACGTGACAAACACAGGACAATCAGGGCTTGATGGTTGGTTAATTGTCCGCTTTCATGGTGATTTGCCAACCAGTCGGCTCGCTGGATGAAAAAATCCACCATAGCTTGATTTTGCAGTTGGAGTGATATGTAACTTTCCAAACAAGCTAGTAGGGAAAAAGCCGCCGCTCCCGAGGCCCTTTCATAGGGAAAATAATCATCACAGGAACCATCCCTATGGGCACTACGCAGGGAATAGAGAATTCCAGCTTCCACCCAATTTCTAATTACTGGTTGGTGATAAAAAGGATTATCTGGCACATCGGTATCGTAGGCCAAAGCTAGAGGCCAAACAAATTCCTGGGCCATACCACTGGGAAAATCGATAATTTTATAGTGCCAGAAATTGCGATCAAAGCAGCCATAGGTAGGGCTATGGGGATTGCGATCGAGCAAAGTGAGGATTTTGGGAATTTGGGCTAATGCTTCACGGGCGAACAGATTTTTGTTTGTCATTATTAGGGAGTTGCAATCCTTTTGTATTGAAGACAGGAAGTATGAAATCTGGATTAATTAATTAGGATGATGAGTTTAACAGGGCAATGGAGGGGAAGAACAAAAAAATTTTAACTTCTCTACTCCCCACACTCCCCACACTCCCTCACTCCCTCACTCCCTCACTCCCTCACTCCCTTTACCCGCATCAACTGACAAACGGCGCATTCGCAATTGTCCATCTTCCAAGAGTCGGCGATTAGCTGCCATTAAATCCGCCACCAAACCGAACATCCACAGTTGAAAACCAATTAAAATTAAAATAGCAGTTAAAATCAGGCTCGGTATGCGAGTACGTTCCGTGCCCTGAAAGAAGAAAATTAACCAGCGTATACCCAACATCACCCCCATAGTAAACGGCACACTACCCAAAAATAAAAAAAAGCGTAGTGGCTTATACAGCATGAAAATGCGTAAAATGGTAAATAGCGATCGCACCACATAGGCAGTGTTACTTTTGACTAACCGTGAAGGGCGTAAAACACCATTAGTTCTAATGGGTACGGAGATAACCGTCATCCCTTTTTGCCCGGCTTGAATAATGGTTTCCAGGGTATAGGTATAATTATTAAACACATTCATTTGCAAAGCAGCTTCCCGACTGAAAGCCCGAAAACCACTGGGTGCATCAGGAATATCCGTATTACTCGCAATCCGCACAACCAAACTACCAAGTTTTTGCAGCAGCTTTTTAATCAGGGAAAAATGCTTAGTTTTCCAAATTGGCCTCGCGCCAACCACTATATCTGCTTCTTCCCAGAGAATTGGCTCTATCAGTTTGGGAATATCATCAGCACAATACTGGTTATCAGCATCAGTATTAACTATAATATCTGCCCCAGCTTGTAAAGAAGCCTCTAAACCAGCCATAAAAGCCTTAGCAAGTCCCTGATTTCTAGGTAAATGAACAATATGGTCCACACCACAAGCCTTAGCTACCTCCACCGTTCGATCGCGGCTACCATCATTAATAACTAACCATTCGAGCTCGTCAATACCAGGTAATTGGCGAGGTAAAGCAGATAGTGCGATGGGAAGTGAATTTTCCTCGTTGTAACAAGGAATTTGGATAATTAATTTTGTCATCACTCCTGGTTTTTCTTCTTCAGTCTATGGGACGCAAATTTAGCAAGCAACATCTAGACCAGAAGGTATCAGAATGGTTGCATTCAGTGCAATCAAAATCCCATATTCTAGGGTTGATTAGCACATAATGGCGGAAATAAACCAACCATTAATAAAAATTAAAAAACTACGAGATTATCCAATGACGATTTCATAATCCAAAATAGACAACGGATAACGGATTATCTGTTTTTCAAAATCTAAAATGCTATGACTTATGAATTGTGAATTTTGTTCGCGTAGCTCCTGTGCAAGAGGCGTTGTAAAATAAACTGGGTTATGCAAAAACCACGCCAAAATAGTAGTAGAAGATTTAAATGTTTCTGGGATGGTAAAAAATCATAAATTATCTCAATCAATATCAGATTGTAGCTTTTATGAATTTAGGCGACAACTTGAATATAAATGTAAAAAGTTTGGTAGTACTTTAATAGTAGCTGACAGATTCTATCCAAGTTCTAAAACTTGTAGTAATTGTGGTCATAAAAAATCAGTATTGAAATTATCCCAACGGATTTTTGATTGCGATAATTGTGGTTTTAGCTTAGATAGGGATTTGAATGCAGCTATAAAGTATGAAGGTCTTAGGATGTAGCGTCTAAGCTTACCAAGGGATAACCGCTCCCATGCTCCCGTTGAAGTAAGAAGTTATTGCTGGAAATTACCAGGTCTGTCTGCTAATTACAATGTAATAATACATCAGCTCGGCGCAAGTAACTCGAATAGTTTTGATCGGGAAGTTTAGCCCACAGCCAATTCTAGATGAGAATTATCGGATTTATTCTTGCTTCATGGCTTATGATGTAATTGTTTTGTCAGGATGGGCAGAAAATATCTGCGTATCTAAATAAATATAAAACAAATACTGTGCTATAAAATACCTTCAGATACCTTTTCTGATGCTTCCACCCTTGAAGGAGTTATGTCGTGGAACGTGATAAGTCATATATTTGGTCAAAAGCTACATTAATTGCCCTAGGAGCATTGGGTAGTATATTAAGTTTGGGCTTAATGATACCTGTCAGCTCAACGGTTTTTGGTAACAAAACTGGCAACAAAATCGCACAAAACATTAGCAACGGAAATCCAACCCCTAAAGCTGAAAGTTACAAGCGGATTGAGAAATTTCGGTTAGCCATGCTTAGTACTTGGCAAAAGCAGTCAATAGAAAAAGGTCTATCTTACAAAATACCACAGCGATTTCGGGGAGTAACCATTAATCAAGCAAAAGTGCCGAAAGGGAAAAAGGTGATTGCTTTGACTTTTGATGATGGTCCTTGGAATATTTATACTGAGCAGATACTAGATATTTTAAAGAAACATGAGGTTAAAGCAACATTTTTTGTGCTTGCTCAGGTACTCAAAAGGAATGCTGACGTAGCAAGACGAATTGTGGATGATGGTCATACAATTGCCAACCATACTTGGCATCACTGGTATCATCGCCATAACCCCCAAACTGCTGCTAGTGAAATTGATCGCAGTTCAGACCTAATTTATGAAATCACGGGAGTAAGAACGAATTTGTTCCGTCCTCCAGGAGGGGTGCTACACAATGGTTTAGTCGCCTATGCTAAAAAGAAAAATTATACTGTAGTCATGTGGTCTGCTGATTCTATTGATTATAAGCGTCCTTCTGTGCCCACTTTAGTCAACAGGGTAGTGAAACGAGCAACACCAGGGGGCATTGTATTATTACATGATGGTGGTGGTAATCGCACTAATACAGTAGCATCCTTGGTACCCATAATTAAAAAATTGAAGCAACAAGGTTATAGTTTTGTCACTATTCCCGAGCTTTTAGAGATTGAGGACAAGGAGATAAAGTTAGCAGCAGCACGCAAGGCCGCAGCACAAAAGAAAAAAGCTACACCAGCTCAATCAGCTCCATCAAAACCAGACAAGAAACCAGTAACACCCAAACAACAATAAGCAAAAATTTCTTGATTGTTGGTGATTTGCATCCATTGTGTATTTCAATAATATTGATTGATGATATCTATAGTTTGTAACCTATTTTGTTAACTTTTTTTGATTAAAAATTTATTACTATCCACCGGGAAAAAGGTAGCAGTTGAATATAGGATTACTATTTGATTTTTGTTGGCATAGCCTGCGCTTGCGCTTAAAACACGTAGGGTGTGTTATCGCGTAGCGTAACGCACCATTCTGAACTACAATCGAGGATTTGGTGCATTACGGTCATTAATCAAATGAATATTACAATTATTGGTTGTGGTTATGTAGGTTACGCAGTTGCCCAATATTGGCAACATAAAATGTCTTTGACGGTAACTGCAACTACAACAACACCTGAAAGGATACCTGAATTACAAGCAGTATCACAAAAAGCTGTAGTGCTTAAATGTGATGATTTAGCAGGACTCAAATCTGTTTTACAACAGCAGGATGTTGCCATTTTAAGCATTAGTTCAAAAAGATCGGCATCCTACGAAGAAGCATATCTAAAAACTGCAAAAAATCTAGTCTCAGTGTTGCAAGATAATTCCACAGTCAAGCAATTAATATATACCAGTAGTTGTTCCATATATGGGGATCAAGATGGTGCTGTTGTACATGAGCAAACTCCTCCTACCCCAGCTAGTTCTACAGGTAAAGTTCTTAGGGAAACAGAGGAAGTATTGCTGACAGCATCTAATGAGCAACTTCATGTTTGTATATTACGTTTGGGCGGTATTTATGGTCCGGGAAGGGAATTGGCAAAAATATATAGTAGGATCGCAGGTAAAACCCGTCCTGGAAATGGACAACAGCCAGCTAATTGGATTCATTTAGATGATATTGTCGGCGGGATTGAATTTGCCCGCCATCAACAGTTACAAGGTATATATAACCTAGTTGATGATGCTAATTTAACAAATAGGGAAGTAATTGAAGGGGTTTGCGAGCAACATAATTTACCAAAGGTAATTTGGGATTCTAGCCAGAGTAGTCAGCGACAATATAATGCAAATATATCTAATCAAAAAATTAAAGATGCAGGCTATAAGTTGTTACATCCAAACATGAACTTTTAAGAGTTTTCATTCATAAAAAAACATGCCAAAATTTATTGTGGTGCAGGCATCTTACCTGCTAATAATACAAGAACGGGCAGGATGCCCATCCCACAAGATTGGATCATCTTTTTTGT
>JASJCX010000073.1 GCA_030065255.1 Calothrix sp. MO_167.B42
CTCAGACGTTCGGCGAAGCTCAGTCGAGCCGTCGAACGCTGCCTGCACTACAAAATATTTTGGGATATTTTTTTAATTGGAAGTCCTAAAGATCTACCAAAGCAAGAAACGTCGGTAAAACTAGAATCCCCTTCCGTTTATGGATGGGGAGTGTCAAACATTTATGCATGGGGTTCTCCCCTCTGCTCCCCGCCCCTGCTCAAGAGCTTCTTCGTTGACTGATTCCATTTTAGGCTTAACAGCAGATGTACTAGAAATCGCTAAATACATTCCCAATAAAATCACAGAAAAGCTGACTAAAGTCAAAAAGCTCAGAGGTTCACAGAAAATGACCCAGCCTTCAAAGGAACTCAGAGCAGGAACAATCAAAGCAACTAGGCTAGCAAACCCCGAAGATATTTTTTTCAGACAATAAGTCCAAAGTCCTATACCCAACATTTGACCAATACCAGCTAAGGCAATGACTGCAAACCACCCATTTAGGGAACTGGGAATAAGTTGCTCCTTAGTAAAAAAAATAACAGGTAATAATAACACAGAACTTGTGGTTGAAGACCAAGTCATAATCGTGATCGAGTCAAATTTTGAGCGAAGTCGCTCTGCTATTAATGGGTGTACCCCAAAAAATACTGCTGAGAGTAAAGCTGCCAAATCCCCTATTAGCTGTTGGCCAAGGCTCAAAGAGAACAGGTCATTTACTTCTAGTAAAGTTACCCCTGCGATCGCTACCCACATACCAAGCAGGAATCGATGGTCAAAGGTCTGATTCAAAGCTATAAATCCGCCTAAAATTGTAAATATGGGAATCAAATTATGAATCATACTAGAGTTAGCAATATTTGTATGGGTTAAGGACCAAGTCCAACATATTACGCCCATAGATAAAAGCACCCCATCTGCAATCAGTAGCATTGTTGCTTTTGTGAGATGGGTTTTTGGTAATTCAGTTCTAGGGTTCCTCTTTGGACGACGTACATTTAACAAGCTACTGAGTAGTGCAAAGGCAATGGCCGCAATCCAGAAGCGATGAAATGCTGTCGCATTTGGTCCGATTTCTTGTTCGCTCAAACGGATAAAAATTGGTGATAAAGATAGACAAATGATGCTACCGATTAATGCGGTAAGGGAGTCTATGGGTAATGATGAGAAGAAATTTAGCCGCGATACTTCCGGTTGAGTATTCATCTTTTTTCTCTAGGGTTAGTTAAAATATTAATTATTTGGTCAAAAATAATACTTACAGCCATTACTGACAGTAGAATTCGTCAGTAATATTTGTGCTAGATTCCCAGGTAATATAAAATACTTAAACCTTTACTACAAATAAAGCACATAAGAGGATATTTGAAAAGTATTATATTTAACATTAAATCTGTTTAAACCTAACTCCCCAGCCCCCTTATTTACTATAAAGCAGGAGTTTTAGAGCTTCTATATTAGTAGAAGAGAGGTTGGAAAAGGGGTTGTAATACGAAGATTTTAACTTGACAAACATCTTCTAAAATCAGCTAATATATAGTGTGTGTAGCATTATGATTTGTATTTCATATAATCAGTGGTAGTATTCTACCTGTGGGTTGCACAATATATTTATACAACGATAAATCATAGTAGAAAAGTGATAAAAGCAACCATAATCCAAAATTAATTATCCATTAAAATAGGTACCATTTCCAGGTGATGATAAACATTATCAGATGGTTAAGCTGGGGAGTATGAGCAAGAATTCTCAAGATAAATGATGTCTGAGGAATAGCCAGTATAATCCCAGTTGAAAAAGGCTAGTTGCTAGCACTGTAAATAACACAGTAAACGCAAAAGATCTCCCTTTTTTCCCTTGTTTGATAGTCCCATCTATTTCCGTCGTGGGGATAGACTGGGGTTGCACCTGGTTGGAATTAGAAATTACGGGCACAGTGGCTTTAGCGATGACTCCAGCTCGTTCCTCTTGCAGGCAACGAACTTTGGTGGTGGCATAATCAGACCAACTTCTACGTTCTGCTTCCTCATAGTCTTTGACTGCCAAGCTTAAGTGGTTAACACAGATATTCTCTTTACTAGCCATGGCTAGGGCAATCCGTAAATCTTTATGCAGTAGTTTGACGGTGAAAGCTGGGTGTTTAGAGATGTCATCGCAGCGCCGGGAAAACCAATAGTGGGGCAAACCATGAATATCCCCAGGACTCTGACCAAAAGACCCCCAGCGTAGCACATCCCAAACGGTTTGTAGGGGGATTCCCTGGGCTAAACCTAAGGTAATTCCTTCGCTCACAGCTTGGACTGCGATGGCATTCACAGCATTGTGGATCAGTTTGCATTGAGTCGCAAAAGTAATCTCTCCACAATAAATAACCCGATCTGCCATCAGTTGCAGGATATGCCGCACTCGCTCAAATGTCGCTTTCGAGCCACTAGCCATAATTGCTAAACCCATACCCCCTTCGCTTTGAGCCCCTATGGGACAATCATTAAAGGGGGCATCTAACATCTCAACTCCCAGTTGCTCCATGGTTTGATGAAGTCTGAGTATTGTTTCGGGGGAGTTAGTAGTCAAGTCTACATAAATACTGCCCCGTCGCAATCCTTGAGACAGGCTCTGCTCTCCTGACAGTACGGCTTTCACCACATCGGCTGGAGTAGGTAGGGCGGTAAAGATAATCTCGGAATAAGCGGCAACTTCGGCACTACTGTGAGCTATGCGCGCACCTTGGGACTGTAACCCAGTCATGGAATCTGGATTAACATCGTAGATGTAGACTGGGTAGCCACAAGCTAGAAAATTAGCAGCTTGTCGCCCGCCAATATTGCCACAACCGATAATGCCGAGGGTAGGATAATTGAGCAGGGATTTGCTCTTTGAAGTCCCGTTGCTTCGTAACATATGTTGCTTGAACTTACGTAGAATTTGGTTCACCCGACCATTTCACAGCCAAGATAGCTGTACCACAATCCCTCAAAACTAATGAAAAGGACTACTAAATCACACGAGTATAGGGCTGGGAGAAATTAAGCCGGTTAGGATTTAATCTCCACCAAGTTCAACCAATTTTCCAATGTTAAAGTCAATTCTGACCCAGCCTTTTAATTTTCGCAGATTCTCTAATAATAATAAAGTTATCTGCCAGTGGGGTACCGTTAAAAATGGTAGGGGATCGTTGACTTGGAAAATGGCATCTGTTCCCTTAACTACCTTCTGTATCCAAGCTTGTAAATCCGACCAAGAATTAATCTCAGTCAACCGCCATATTTCATGGTAAAGCCAGTAAGTAGGTTTACTGTCAGGAAGTGGTACAATGGGCACTTCGTTTTCATCTTCACTATCTTTTATATAAGCATCTGCTAGTCCTGGATGATTGTAAAACATGGTAATAGCAGAATGGGTGCGGGGATTACACTCAATAGGATATACTATACCGTCCTCTGTTTGGATAAAGTCAAAGGAAATTTGTCCGGTCAAGTTTAGTTCTTTGACAAATTTCTCAACCCATGCATATATTTCTGGTTTCTCAATATGTTCATAATTGACTTGGAAGGGGGAAGATTGGGAACAGCAATGAAGTCTGATTTTTCCCTTGCGGACTGTACTATGGGTACAATACTCCTGACCAGTAATAAACTCTTGCATTGTCCAAGGGTTTTCTTCGCTGATGGGTAGATTTTTGACATAATCTTCCATACCTGCAAAGGGTAACTTGGTCATATCTAAGCGAAATACCGAATTATAGCGAATGCTTTTGATCAGGTATTTACTGCCATCCCCTGGGAAATCAAAGTCAAGGATTTGCTGTGGATCGGTAATCAGAAAGGCTTTCGGTGCAGATAATCCCAAGGAACGGGCCTTTTGGCATAAAGTAAACTTGTCGTCTAAAATTTGAGTCACTTCAGGGGAAAAGTGAATCACCTGGCAATAGGGGGCAATTAATTCCCCTGCTAGGGAGTCATAGTAACTAGCAACTGGACTAGATACTGGGACAAAAGCATGAATATTTTCTTGTTGGACAATTTTGAGTATTGCTTGGCAATAACCATCTGCATCTTTCTCTGGAGCTGGAACTGTACAAAATTTTTTCACAGCCTTGGAAAAGCGATGACCTGATAACCAATATTTATCAGTCTCAATTAAAATAACATTATGCCCGGCTCCATGGAATGAACGGGCAAGCTGTAAAGCTTTGGTCATTTTCCCCCCAGTGATCAAAATATTCTGGGGGTTATCAATCACTTTTGCCTTTCTCACAGGTGAGGTAATCCAATTCCAGATGAGAGCAACAGCAACGATAATCAAGTTGAAGGGAAATGCTAATGTCAGTAGGACTAAAGTCCCCAAGCTTCTCAGCAGGGCAGAGGTTCTCAGTAGAACCGGTGACAAATTTTCCATTAATCCTCAAAACTAACCGTAAATATCGAATGGAAGAGCCAATAATCCAGGAGAATTATTAGCTCGTACCCTATAGTTATTTGCGCCGAATAATGGTTAAACCATCTCGCAGTGGGAGTAAAACTTGCTCTACTCGCGGATCTTCCGCTACATAGCGGTTAAATTGAGCAATTGCCTCTCCATTGGCGGTTCGCTGCTCTGGGGGTAAATAAGGTTGACCCTGGAGTAATGTATTATCTACATAAATAAAGCCACCGGGAGCCAACAAATCCTTATCTAACAGGAGCCGGAAATACTGCACATATTCCTTTTTATCGGCATCAATAAATACCAAATCAAAGGATTCTTGGGCATCTGCCAAGTTTTGCATTGTTGCCAAAGCTGGAGCTACTTTTATCTTAATTTTGTTGCCGTGGGGAGACTCATCAAAGCAATTGCGGGCAAAGTCTGCTACATATTGATCCACTTCACAGGCAACCATGTACCCATCGTCGGGTAAGGCTTCCGCCATGGCTAAAGCTGAGTACCCAGTGAACATCCCCACTTCTAGGATGCGCTTGGCTCCAGTCATGTGCACGAACAATTTGAGGGTTTGTCCCTCAATATGCCCAGAAAGCATTTCCTGTTCCAACTGACGCACCGTTTCCCCATCCGAAAAACGTTTGCTCCAATCTTCTGCCGCCGTTTTCTGCGCTAAGGCAGCGAGGGCAGGAGACTCGGTGGTAGTACATTCTTCGAGGTAAGGGTCAATTCCTGCTGCTAGGTTAAATACCTGTTGCAAGGAAGCCATTAACTCAGGAGAAACTTGCTGGTTTTTCGCCATCTGGACAGTCTGTTCCAGTTGCTCGACTAAAATCCCCAAGGGAGTTACGGGTCTTGCCGTGTTTGGAGTTGTTAATGTCTTAGTCATCTGCGATTACTCCTATTCTAGACCAAGGTCGCTCAGGTACATTTCTTTACCGCCCCCACCATTAGGGAAGGAGGAACATAACTGTTTGTGTTTTTCAATTGCTGTTTGCAATAATCCTGAAGATACTTCTTGGGCGTAATCGCAAGCACCAATACCTGTGGGTAGGGGTGCCCATAAACCACCTTCTCCCCGCTTGCGTCGCATATTTTTCTGACCTTCAAGCATGAGGTCAATATCTGACAAGATTGGGTGATAAACAGACAAGCCCAAAGAGCGACACAAATTAATAATGCGATCGCGCTCTTGGGTTCCCAGCCAGCCCATTTCTACGGCTAAACTTGCCCCGAAGGCCATACCAACGGTGACGGAATGACCGTGCATTAATTTGGCCGCAGGTTCAAAGCGAGGACTCCAAGTGTGACCATAGGCATGGGGACGATCTTGATAAGTCTCGAACATATTGGTTCCTTCATGTTTCATGTAGGAGAATAATGCCCGATAAATAACTTCATCAGCGATTTTTCCTAGTTCTTCATCTGCATCTATGGTGGCAAAATGGGTGTCCACAAGACGAGGGCCGTATTCTTCCATTAACTCGAAGAGAATTGGGTCGTCGGTAACCGCCATTTTAATAATTTCTGCCATACCGTTGCGGACGTGACCAGTGGCCAAGGTACGGAAAAAGCTACGGTCTACTAAAGTTAATACCGGTGGGTGATAGGCTCCAATACTGTTCTTAAACTGGCTACCATTGGTACAGGTACGGGGTGAAGGGCCAGCATCAATGGCTGCAACTACAGTTGTCCCTACCATAATATAAGGAGTGCGCCGGTGTTGTAAGGAACACGCTAGTCCAGCTACATCACTAAGAACACCGCCACCTACCACTAATACAGGCTCGTTGCGAGATACATCGCAGCCATCTTTACCCAGAAATGCCAATATGCGGTGGACGGTTTCGGGGGTTTTATCAGATTCCCAAGCACGGCAAGCAAATAACTTGAGGGGAATTTCATGGAATTCAAAGTAGCGTCTGAGTGCATCTCCGTAAAGCTCATCTACGGTTTGATCGACAATTGCTACACAACGACCACGGCTGCTATAAACTTCAGCCAAGGTTGGGTTGTCAGGCTCGAAAACCCCATCCACTAACTTAACTTCTCCCTTGAGGGTATAGGTCGCAGAAATTTCAAAAGAGCGACCATTTCCACTAGCGGTGATTTCTCCGTGACCTGTGTACCATTGTGAGGTGCGATACTTCTCTGGGTGATTGAATTGAATAATCTGCTCTGATTCTGAAACAGTCAGGTTTTTAAGTTCCTCAGTAAGTTCCTGGGGATGGGGTTTAGCTTGAACCATGTTTGCACCAATTATGAGAATATTTACGCTAGATATCCGGACAAAATTAGTCAGAATTGAAATTTTTTCAGAAGGAGTGACTAGTTCAACATGAACTTCATCACATAAAGTAGTGTATCAGAATATTAATAAAATGTAAAATTTTGTTAACTTGTTTGTCTGGATACTGATTTAAGAGCGTTTGCCAGCACTACTATCTATCAGCAATTGTTTTGCCTGGTACACTGAATCATGGTTAAGCTCATGTATTGCTTGCTGTGTGCAAGGAGTAAGAGAACAATACATCAAATCTGTGGAAATAGCCTATTCCACCTGCTGTTAATCTAATAAATATCTACCACCTAGGGTATGTTTTCAAAGTCACTGTCACCCACCGAAGGGTGCGGCTATACGTACTAAGTCTGCCTACGCGGACTAGGAAAAATCAAGGTTTTAACCCACCTAATCGTGGGCTTTGTTTGTGTAGTACTCTGTCCCATAAAATATGATGGTAAAAATAATGACTTGTGGGTCAGGCATCCCTGCCTGACCATTGCACAGCCAGGATGGCTGTGCCACAAACCCTCAGAATTAATGTGGTGGAGTACTAGGCCACATGAATTGGTGCGGGATAAAACAATTGTAGTAGGAGCGTCTCGCTCCCTATTTCTAGGTAGGGAGCTTTCCGGCTCCCACTCCTTTAACCCTGCAAAGTTTGCTTGGCGAACTACTAGCATGGGTTCCCTTGGTAAACCAATAGCAGCAGACAAAATGAAAATAGGCACCAGAGAAGTTTTTAACCATCCTCCGACAATTGAATTTTTAAAGCTCTTAATACCAGGTTCTCTCAAGCAAAATATAGCAAAAGCTGTCAGGTTATGGATAATTTTACGCTCTATTTATGGAGGTAATAATGATAAAGTCAAGCTGGATTTGGCAGAGGAGTTTACATTTTTGGAATGGCGCGATTTATTTTTTATCGATGGGACAAAACATCATGCACGAGATAATTCTCCTGGTCTGCACAGTGAAAAATGTCCCTGTGCAAAAAGGTTAGATGAGTGGTTGTTTACATCTTATTTGAGTAGTGATAAAAATCAATGGTGTGCATCATTTCAGAAGTATCACCCAATTCCATCTGGAGAATTGGAAAGTTTATTGTTAACAGGCATAAGTAATAGCGATCGCTCAAATTATACCTTAGAAACTAATGTAAGTGATATTAATTATGCCAAAAAAAATTATTTTTCTAAATCCTTGCCAGATGGACGTTTATTTGCTGTTACTAGTCGTAATCTCAAGGATAATGATTTTAAGTCCTTAGTTAAATTAGGGTGGTTAAAAACTAAACGGCTGAATCAACAGGATGTGTATGTAAAAATAGATGAATTTCCTGATTTGTTTTTATCATTGAGAGGAAATGAGTTGGAACTTGGTCGGGAACAGTTTACCCACGAGGAACTATCGGCTTTTAATAATTCATTGTCCCTACCTATTAATGGTATCCAACGTTTTTTTATCCATACAGAATATATTATTCATCCTCGTTTATATAATGGCATAGAGCGGTTACAAAAGCAATTAAAGCAACTTTGGTCAAAGGAAAAAGTACCATTTGTCAAGTTAACTTATCAAAGTGCAAAATTATATCAAGATACTGTTGATTGTATTGTATATCCTGTTTGTATTTACTACTATCAACGGGCACCCTATTTATTTGCTTACGGTCAAATTCCCCAAATTGATGTGGAAAATTCTTGGGATAAGATTAATTGGTATGATTATCGATTGGATCGGATTATTGAATTCAGGGAAATTTCTACTTTATCGGCAGATCTAGATAGTTTACATATTCCTCAATCTTTTATTGACAAGTGTTGGGGTAAATATCCCCCCAAGCCTGATGATATTAAGAATAAAATGTCTGAGGCTTGGGGATTTGATATTTACCAACCCGAAGAATTATTAATACTCAGGTTTGATAAATACTTTTACAGTCATAATATTCAAGGGACAGAACGGGATGAGATGTTTAGAAAAATTTCCCTGGCACAAGTTGAAAATTATATCAATTTACATTTGAATAATTTTACAGATAACCAATATTTAATCAAGCAATTTAAATCTCGCAAAAATAGTATTTACTGTAAAATTGACTATCGCCAAGATGATAATAATATCGTTATGCGTTTGCGGGCTTGGGGTCCCAAGGTGGAGGTGATTTTACCCTGGAGTTTACGTCAACGAATGCGAACAGAAATGGAACAAACCTATCAACTTTATATTTAAGGATGGGGGAATTTGGACTGAACCTCACCCCCAGCCCCTCTCCTTATTTAGCCCCCTAAATCCCCTGCCCCCGTGACCCCAATTCTGGGGGTACCTGGGGGACTTATAGATGCTCCTCTCTAAATCCCCCCCAATTTTGGGGGTACCTGGGGGACTTTGAAGGGGACTTTGAAAATCTTTTAAAATTCTTGTTCCCCCAATTTTGGGGGTTAGGGGGCGATTTAATTTTATTAATGATTGCGACAGATGGAAGGCAAGAAAAGCTGATGTCGCAGTTATTTCAAAATCCAAAATCTAAAATAGACAACGGATAACGGATAACGGATTATCTGTTTTTCAAAATCAACAACGGATTATAAATGAAATGGCAAAATTAACAAACCGTTTTGAACAAGCTTTGATTTATGCTAATCAATTACATCGTACCCAAACTCGTAAGGGAGGCGATGTACCCTATATTAGTCATTTGCTGAGTGTAGCAGCCCTGGTGTTGGAAGATGGGGGTGATGAGGATGAGGCTATAGCTGCATTATTACACGATGCGGTAGAGGATCAGGGGGGAAAGGAAACTAGGGCTGTGATTCTCGATATGTTTGGCACTAGGGTTGTGGAAATAGTTGATGGTTGCACAGATACGGATGTGATACCAAAACCACCTTGGAAAGAACGCAAGTATAAATATATTGAAAGATTACGTCATGCTTCTGCTTCAGTTCGTCGAGTTGCCCTTGCTGATAAATTACACAATGCCCGTAGTATTTTACAAGATTTGTCTACTCTGGGAGAAGCAACTTGGGATAAGTTTACTGGTGGAAAATCAGGTACTTTATGGTATTACCACGCTTTACTAGAAGTGTTTTTAGAAACTAATACTAATTCTTGGTTGGTAGAGGAATTGAATCGCATTATTGGTGAGTTTGACGGGAAGAGTGAAGGAGTGAAGGAGGCAAAGAAGGAAGAGATGTAGGTTGGGTGAAATGGAGTATAACCCAACGAAAAGATTATTATGTTTCATTTACGAAAATAATTATTACTGTTATATGCACTTAATATCATCAGACAGTGGAAATATCATTTTCTACTTTTTGATGGAATTATTTTTCAGAGATTTTATCTTGATGAAAAGTATAAGTCGATAAACATTTCAGGTGGAAATAGCCCATTCCCCTATGCGCTTTAATAGGACATATGAAGACACGACTTTAAATGTCCGGATAAAAAGTACATGAAAAAGCTAATAGTTGGTTTTACCACATTAAGTTTATCAAGAGCAATAAAACCATTTTTTGAACCAGATACTATAGTCCCTTTTTTAATCGGTACAGTTTTTTTATCTGTTACAGGTAATGCAATCAGCGATATACTAAAACAACTTATAGGCGAGGATGTACAAAGTTTAACAAGAATCATTATCGTCTCAATAATTATATTTATTACTTGCGTATGGTTAGTTAGTAAATCATTAAAGAAATCTGCCAAGCAATTTGATTTGAGCCGTGCTAATCCCCAACAGCATAAAGGATTGATATTACTAGTCAGTAGGGAAGAACCTTGTCGCAAGGCAATAGAGCATCATTTACCCAAACTAAAATATTGTTGGTTAATCCACTCTTCTCAATCTGCACCAATTGTCAAAAATTTACAAAAAGACTATCCTCAAGTCTCATTTGCTAACCCAGAACAGCTAATTGTTAATGATATTTTTGACCCGATCAAATTCATTGATTTAGTCACAGAAATTTACAAGAAATTACCCAATAATTGTCATAAAGATGAAGTCATTGGTGATTTTACAGGAATGACTGCTCAAGGTAGTGTGGGGATGGCGATCGCATCTTTATTAATGCATAAAACTAAACTACAATATACTCCAGTAGCCATGCAAAATGGTAAACCATCCCATTCTTTAACACCCATCGAAATCTTGCTCACAGAAAAAAGAATGCTCAGAAAAAGTTGGAGGATTTTTCGCAATATAATGTCCTAATCTAAATTTATGGTGCTGTATGTAAAAAAGTATATAGGAGTCTGGTTTGATTTATGAAATTACTCTTGATGGTAGGGAACAGGGAACGGGGAAAATAAGTCGCCCACAATTTTACTTTTAGCTCTCAAAATGAGAGTATAAGCAAAAAAATGGATATAATATATAGAGTTAAATGCATGTAATCAGTCGTAAAAAGCTGAGAAAATTTTGGAGAGAACATGCCGATGCCTATGATGCGCTGGATGATTGGTATAAGGTGGCGACTAGGGCTGATTGGTCTAATTTGACGGAGGTGCAAGCAATTTATCCAACAGCAGAAGCGGTAAGTAACTTTACTGTTTTTAATATCAAAGGTAATAAGTACCGTTTAATTGTAGATATTGTTTATGCAGAAGCGATAATTTTTATTAAATATGTGTTAACTCACGCCGAGTATGACAAAGAAAAGTGGAAAAATGACCCTTATTATTAATCCAGAAATTTATGCTAGTTTACTAGTAGAATATCAGCCAAAGGTGATTAAGACGGATGAGGAAAATGAACACGCGATCGCACTAGCTGAGGAATTAGCACATCGTCAAAATAAAACAGCAGAGGAATCGGCGTTACTTGAACTTTTAATCACTTTAATTGAAAAATACGAAGATGAACAATACCCAATGGGTGATTCTAATCCTCACTCGATGCTGCGACATTTGATGGAAGCTCGTAATCTGAAACAAGCTGATTTAGTGGGAATTATCGGTTCAAGTGGAGTGATATCGGAAATTGTAAATGGGAAGCGAGAAATTAGCAAAGCCCAAGCTAAGGCTTTGGGGGAATTTTTCCACGTCGATTCGGGTTTGTTTATCTAGAGAATGTCATGAATTTATGGTACTGTATGTAAAAAAGTATATATTTGCATTAAGTATTAATTCTGATGTGAACCGGCGCGATCGCTTGTTGTATATGATGGATTTTAGTTTCCAGCTTGTTCCATCTAATCTGGTAAGAGCGATCGCTTTGTGACTGCATTCTAACTGTATTCTATTGTCACTTTCTTGAGTGTTCTGAATGCCAAAACTATTATTATATATAGGTTGTAGAGATTTAAGGAGGATTTTGTAACATGACCATCGACACACTAAGGCAAATCGCTGAAATGCCTATTATCTCGTTGGAGTGTGTCGATTGCTTGCAGGGTAAGGGTTTGAGGCCTGTATTCTTTGCAATTTTCGGAAACATTTGTGATGTTTTTTCGGAGTGTGTCGATTTGGGCGCTGAAACCCTTACTGGGTAAAGGCTCCTGAGCGAACTCCCTACCGATTGGGTTAAATCGGATTAGTTGGAAACACGAGATCTACATACTTTTTTTCATTATCTTTTTTGACCCTACCGATTGGGTTAAATCGGATTAGTTGGAAACTCGCCAGTTTTTGAACTTGAACCAGAGACAGAGTTCCCTACCGATTGGGTTAAATCGGATTAGTTGGAAACTGTATAGCTTCTTTGCTCTAGGCGGCTGTATTGCCAAAGACCGCCCTACCGATTGGGTTAAATCGGATTAGTTGGAAACAGGCAGCGTCGTCGCTGTCGCCTCCAGCGATAATGGCCCTACCGATTGGGTTAAATCGGATTAGTTGGAAACCTTTTCCCACAGCATCACGCTGTGGGGTTAATTTCCCTACCGATTGGGTTAAATCGGATTAGTTGGAAACACGCGGCTACTAATGTAGCCCGTGGGGAAGTCGATAGCCCTACCGATTGGGTTAAATCGGATTAGTTGGAAACCATCATCCAAACACATCAAAAAAATCACAGAGCATCCCTACCGATTGGGTTAAATCGGATTAGTTGGAAACCAGAAAAACTGAACAGTTTGCCCTTATATTGTATATGCCCTACCGATTGGGTTAAATCGGATTAGTTGGAAACGGAATACTGGACCCAATTCACCAAAAGCGACTGCCCCTACCGATTGGGTTAAATCGGATTAGTTGGAAACTTTAGATCACCTGCTTCAAACGTTAGTGTGTAAGCGTAATCCCTACCGATTGGGTTAAATCGGATTAGTTGGAAACAACCGTAGGGGTTTAGCAATGCTAAACCCCTACAAAAAACCGCAAAAATTATCAGAATTAATCAAAGCGATACCTACGGTAAGGTATCGCTTTGAGGTAGATATTAATACTTATTTCAAGATAATATCATTGATGATATATATTGTTAATGATATAATTATATGTGCTGGATAGTTGATTTTCACCCTAAATTTGTAGAAGAGTTTTCAGAATTTTCTGAGGCTGTGCAGGATGCATTATTAGCGGAGGTTAACTTACTCGAAAAGTACGGTCCGATGATGGGTAGACCTCATGTAGACACCCTCAATGGTTCCAAGCATCCAAATATGAAAGAACTGCGGTTTGTGTGCGATAACGGTGTATGGCGGGTTGCATTTGCCTTCGATCCCCAACGTCAGGGGATTTTGTTGGTGGCTGGAGATAAATCTGGAGTGAGCGAGAAACGTTTTTACAAACAACTAATAAAAAAAGCCGATGGGCGTTTTGACGAGCATTTAACTCAATTAGAGGAAGAAAATCAATGACAAAAGGAAAAAATTTAAAAACGATATGGGACAATTTGTCAGACGAGCGTAAGCAAAAAATACAAGCTCGTACAGATGAATTAGAAAAAGAGTATCTAACTTTACAGGAGCTACGAAAAGTGGCAGGATTGACGCAGACAGAAATATCCCGCAGCTTGAATATGCCGCAGCCTAACGTATCTCGTTTGGAAAGAGAGTCAGATATGTTACTGTCTACTTTACGAAATTATATTGATGCCATCGGTGGTAATTTAACGATTTCAGTTGAACTTCCAAATAAACCCCCTATTTGTTTGAACCTATTAAGTGACTTGGTGGAATAATTTTGAGCGTTGTTCTAACCCAAAGGAGCTTTGACTTTTCCCTACCAAAGCTTCTTAAATCCATTTTCACGACTTTGTTCAGCATCGAGAAACCGTAAAAAATCCCTCGATTCACTCGAATTATCTGGAAAAATAGTTAAAAACTCCAAATATTTGAGTGTAGGTTTAGCAAGTGGTTTACCATTTGGGTCTTGGGGATTCTTTACCAGCCTCACCACAGGATACATTCGATGCCACAACCTACCAATTTGCCCCATCTTACCAGTTAAAGACGATTTATAAATTGAACCCTTTGGCTGTACTCCCCGAATTTCCTCCTGATAGGCTCCATGTAACCAAAAAATTGCTTGTGAGTCCTCAGCATTTACAGCTTCTCGTCCCCATACCTGCACTTTATCCTGATGCCATGCTTCCCGCCAAGGGGCAATTTTGCGAGTATTGGTAGTTATACCCTGTAAAACCAGCCAATCTTGGGCTATTTGCCGTACTTTTTTGATAAAACCAGCCACTTGCTCTAACTTGCGGACTTGCACATCTTGTATTAGCGATCGCTCTCCCAACCATTGCCAATGACAACCAATTAGAGATTTATATTCATCTTCGTAGTACTCTTCATAAAATAAACGATGATCTGCCCTGCGCCAAGATTTACCAAAACCGCCAAAAACCATAGCAAAACGGGTTAAAGCAGCAATTAATTTTTTCAAAGCTTGTTCTTGCTCTGAATTAGGTAAGTTTTTCGCCAATAACCAAGTTAATTCCCCTTCCAGATTATATGTCGGTTGGATATAACCCCCACGACCAAAACTGCCGGGGTGATTTTTCAACACTCGGAAACTCATTCCCAATAAACCAATCACAGCTTCACCCTGAATCCCCCCAAACAGTTGGTTGACAATGCCATCTGCGGTTTTTGCATCAGTCAATCCCCCAAATATGCGTAATGCATGACCCCGAATCCCGGCACGGAAAATATTAGCGCGAAATTCCCCTGTACCATCAATTAACTTGGCTGCTTGTCCTTGTCCCTTAAGACGAGTTTTATAAAGCACATTACCAGTATGCTTTTCTGGTTGACCGTATCCCGCACAAACACGGCTACCAATTCCCGTAGAAAGAGCCTTTTCCCAAATCTGCCAAATAGTTTCCCACTCAGTATCTTCTAAAACCTGGTTACTAGAAATACCAAACTTCAGTTCTGGTTGAGACAGGGAAATTTGAATAAAAGCACCCCCATCCTTGTGATTCGATTTCACCTGCCAATCCTGTTGGGGATGGACAATATCCACCAAATCCTCAGTCCAAGCGGTATCTGTGGGATAACCCCCGTGAAACCGTAAAATACCCGGTTGAAAATCCCCATTAACAGATTTACCACAATAGCGATCGCGTTGTTCTGGGGTACAAGCACGACGAAAAATACCCTTCATGCTACTACCAGGATAATATGGCCAACCCCTAGCACCAATTACAGGACGAATTACACCATCATCCTGTCCGCTATTGGTAATGAATCGCCAAGTTAAATTGTAGGTGCGAGTTTGCATAAATTCCGCAGTTTCACGCAATTGGGGATAGGTTTTTTCTACCCACTCAGAAGCCCACAGAGTAGCATCTTGTTCATCTGCATTGGGAACAAGTCGCTGAACTTGGCAACGTCCGCCAACTTGTGCTCGAAATAACATTGGTACTTTTTTTGCAGGTTCGGGAATATTCATAAATATCAATTCTGAAAGTATTATTTAGTAGGATTATGTAGTAGGAGCATCTTGCTCCTGATTTGTTCTACTTTCTTACTTATAACGTTGCGTCCACCAAACGATACAATCACATAACTGTGTTAATACGGATAAAGCCACCCGTTGTTCGTCAATTGTTAACTGCCAAAGGCGAGCGGACATAGCTTGAATTTCACCCACATTATTGACATTTACAGTGTCATTAGGGAGTAGAACCCCCGCTTGTTCCAAAATTCCCACCAACGCATCCCAAGTTTCCTTCCAATATGCAGACTTCTCCGGTTCCTTAGCTTGCAATCGCAAATGCTCCCCCCAGAAGCGTTCTAGCCCATAGGCCACAGCCATCCGCATTTTATAAGACTGATTCAGGGATTTATCATCACGCTGTTTAGCCGCCAATACTAACCTTTGCGCTTCCCGATCCAAATCGTAGGATTTCCAACCCATATTAATAATCTCCTGCTAATCTGACTCGACAATGACCAAAACCAATGGATTCCAAGCCACCAAAATACAAATCTTGGGATGTTTTTTCACCAAAAGGTCGCCAACCGGTTTCCTTGAGTGCCACAGGAAACACTAAAATACTCCCTTCTGGTAAAGCTTCGACATTAAAAAATGCTCCCCCTTCCACCTTCTTCTCTTCATCTGCTAATTTCACCCTACTTTGACGAAAAAGTGCCATATCATGGAGCATGGCAATATCATTGTCACCAACTACCAGTAAATTGTTCGGCTCCAAATCAACGTTATCAGGTATCCAAGCAGAGAGATTATCCTCATGTTCGATTTCAATAAAGCCCAAATTGAAAAATAAAACCCGGTGATTTGTACCAACTTGCCGACTTTGTAATGCCTTTGGTGCGGTGTAAGGTTCGGGTAAATCTGCCTTAATACCAGTAATTAGCTTGTAGCGTTTCAGCAATCGACGACAGGTAATCCAAACTACTGGCTGCCCTGGGCAAAATACTGGCAACCATAACAAAGAAGCATATTCAAATTTAGCCCATGCTTCGGTTGTGGAATTGTCCTCCCCTTTCACCGCTTCATGACCATACCAAGTTGCCACATCTCCCTTATTTGCCCGCATATCTGCGCGAAATCGACCCCGAATTGAACTCCCAGGAATCAGCCCAGTCTGTGTAATTTGATCGCGAAAAATCAAGTTCAAATTACCCGTTTCTTCCCCCGCACTGGCTCCAACATGCAGAGGTGCAAGGGTTTCAATGATACCGTAAGCTTTGTGATACATTTATATTGCTCCCAAGTGAAAATTACAAGTGAAAATTAGTTCCTCAAAATGTCTCTTATCTGTCCCCTGTCCCCTAGTGCGTAGCACTATAAATTATCTTTCTCCCCGGTGAATTGGGGGTTGGGGGGCTGTTAGCATA
>JASJCX010000074.1 GCA_030065255.1 Calothrix sp. MO_167.B42
TAAAAGTAAAAATACGCAATGTTTGACAGGCTGTCTTTTGACAAGTTCAAAAATTTCATTCCGTAAAATTACGATCAAAAATCTCCTTATCCCTGATAACTTCTGTGCAGGATGTAATTAATGCTAAAAATTTCTCACAAAGTCATGATCCCAGAGAGCGATATTGAAATTAGTGCAATTCGTTCCCAAGGAGCGGGAGGTCAAAATGTCAACAAGGTTTCCACAGCTATCCACTTGCGCTTCGATATTAGGGCTTCATCATTACCAAACTGGTATAAAGAACAACTTTTGAACTTGAGTGACCAACGCATTACTAATAAAGGAGTTGTTGTGATCAAAGCCCAAGAACACCGAAGCCAAGAGCAGAATCGAGAAGAGGCTTTAAAACGACTGCAAGAACTGATTAAAAGTGCAATTGTACTGAAGAAAAAACGCAAACCCACAAAACCTACTCGTAGCTCATTATCAAAACGCCTTGACCGCAAAACCAAGCGCGGAAAGATTAAGTCCAACAGAAAGAAAGTCACGGATTTTTGAACTTAATCATTCCTCATTAACATTTGAGTGTTTGCTACCCGCATCCCCTTTTTGATGCTGTAAGATCAAGTCCACTAGCATCTGAATGATATAAAACCACAAAGGCGCAAAGTACACAAAGAAAGAAGGAAATAGGAGGGTTTTACCCTGAGCGCAGCCGAAGGGTAAAAAATTTAGCCCAGCCTCACAAAGAAATGGTATTAGTGATAATTTAAAGAACGTTTTTGGTACATATGATTTGGGTACGAGAGGAAGAAGTCGGGGAGCTAGATATTCACGACTCATCAAAAATCAGGATTAATCAAACTAGTCAGAATATGGTCTTCCCATTTACCATTAATTAATAAATAGTCCCTAGCATAGCCCTCAACTACAAAGCCTAGTCTTTTTAATAATTTCCCACTCCGTTGATTGTGAGGCATATAATTTGCCATAACTCGGTGCATATTTAATTCTTTGAATATATAATTAATGCCAGCTTGTAAGGCTTCAGTCATATACCCTTGACCTTGCATATTTTCTGCCAGACCATATCCTACAGTACAAAAATGTGCGGCTCCCCCGACAAAATTATTAAAGTTGACAGAGCCGATAATTGTATCGGGATTTACCTGGGGATAAATGAATAATTTACATGAACGATAATGGATAAAATCCTGGAAATTAATCTCCAATTGATATCGCCAAAATTGCTCGGTAAAAAAATTTTCATGCCATTGGGGATAAAATGGAGTGAAATAGCTTCTATTGTCTGTATAATATTTGATAATTGCCGGTATATGTTCTTTTTTACCCAGGGATAATATTAGGCGATCGCTTGTTATAAATGGTAGTTTTACTGTCATTTTCAAAAATGCAATACGAGTCTTAAAATATACTGTCTACCACAATATTAATCACAGCAAATAAATTCACTCAGTATTTCAGGCAAAAATATTTAAACATATCTGTGGTCTTAGCTACAGATATTTAATCAATGAGTCGCGGGTGTTTAGATCCCCGACTTCTTTAAGAAGTCGGGGATCTAAAGGGGATCTGTGACCCTTCAGTCAACTGTTAACTGCTATAACTGATAACCAAAATATCGTAGTTGTTAAAATACTCAATGATTTTCTCCTCATCATCAGTAAAACCTTGATAAGCTATTTTTGACCTCAGTAATATAAAGGTGCAACACAACTGAGGACGATTCCCCATCCAAAACCCCCCGCTCGAAATTTATAAAATAAGAACAAAGATGTCAGTAGGAATACGCTACGATTGGCAAATAGAAGAAATTCAACGGATACACGATCTACCATTGCTAGAGCTAATTTATCAAGCTGCTAGCACCCATCGTCAATATCATAATCCCCAACAAATACAAGTTTGTAAGCTAATTTCCATTAAAACTGGTGCTTGTCCAGAAGATTGTGGTTACTGCGCCCAATCCTCTCGTTACAAAACCGAAGTTAAACCCCAAGCACTCCTGGAAAAAGAAACCGTCTTAAATATTGCCCAGCAAGCCAAAGCCAGTGGTATCAGTCGTGTGTGTATGGGTGCTGCTTGGCGGGAAGTCAAAGATAATTCCCAATTCGATCGAGTCCTAGATATGGTCAAAGATGTGACTGATATGGGGCTAGAAGTATGCTGTACCCTAGGAATGCTCACGGATTCCCAAGCTAAGAAACTAGAAGCTGCGGGACTTTATGCCTACAACCATAATTTAGATACTTCCCCGGAGTACTACAGTACAATTATTACCACTAGAACCTATGGCGATCGCTTGAAAACTATTGATAATGTCAGGCAAACCAACGTCACTGTCTGTTCTGGAGGTATTCTTGGTTTGGGTGAAAGTGTGGAAGATAGGGTATCAATGTTACATACTCTGGCTAACTTAAATCCCCATCCAGAATCCGTACCGATTAATATTCTTTCCCAAGTGGAAGGCACACCCCTAGAAAATCAGCCAGATGTGCCCATTTGGGAAGTTGTGCGGATGATTGCCACGGCAAGGATGATTATGCCTGGTTCTGACGTGCGTTTAAGTGCGGGTAGGGCAAGATTATCCCGGGTTGAGCAAGCTTTTTGCTTTATGGCAGGGGCAAACTCCATTTTTTCCAGTGACGATGGCAAAATGTTAACCGTCACCACTCCATGTCCTGGATATGACGCAGATAGGGAAATGTTGAATTTATTGGGATTGGAAATGCGCCCTCCCTTTCAACGTCAGGAAAAACTGACTACTCCACTGCTGGAAGTGAAGTAGGAGAACTCGACAAAAAAGATGATCTAATCTTGTGGGATGGGCATCCTGCCCGTGGGATGGGCATCCTGCCCGTCCTTATATCAATAGCAGGCAAGATGCCTGCACCACAAGAGGTTTTGGCATATTTTTTTATGAATGAAAACCCTAAGAGGGAGAAAGAATAGGGTAAGGCGGGCAGTGCCCACCCTGCAACAAAAAATTAGGCAAGGTGGGCGATGCCCACTTTACAAGAACTTAATGGCACGTAAGCCGAATAGCAACACAACCGCAATGGCAATAAACGAGCTCAAGAAAACCAGGTAAGTAATTACGCCTAACATTTACGTTTCTCCACAATAATTCATTATTTCTATTGAATCATTAGTTATTTGTTATTTGTCATTTATAATTTGTGATTTAGTTGTCACAAAGCACAAAGTTTTAACAACCACTGTCTCCTTGCCATGAAACACAGCTCTACATTACGATAGAATACACTCCGCAGGCTCAAAAAGTGTGTTGGCATGGCATCTGTAATCACGGTCAATTTACCGCAACAGTCTTATAAAATTGCGATCGCACCAGGAAGTTTAGACAGACTGGGCGAACACGTAGCTGAATTAAACCTGGGGAAAAAAGTACTCCTAGTTTCTAATCCCACCATTTTTCAACATTACGGGCAAAGAGCGATTGCTAGTTTACAAGCTGCTGGTTGCGAGGTTGCCCATCACATTATCCCCCCTGGCGAACCTTACAAAAACCTCGATTCTATCCAAAAAATCTACGATGCAGCTTTAACCAATCGCCTGGAACGTTCCTCAACTATGGTAGCTTTGGGTGGTGGTGTCATTGGTGATATGACTGGGTTTGCCTCTGCTACCTGGCTGCGGGGTATCAATTTTGTCCAAGTACCCACATCGTTATTAGCCATGGTAGACGCGGCTATTGGTGGTAAAACAGGGGTAAATCATCCCCAAGGGAAGAACTTGATTGGTGCTTTCCACCAGCCCAGTTTGGTATTAATCGATCCAGATGTTTTGCAAACCCTGCCAGTACGAGAATTGCGTGCGGGGATGGCAGAGGTGATTAAATATGGTGTAATTTGGGACGCAGAATTATTTGCCCAAATGGAGAAAAGTAAAAACCTCAGTCAATTACGTCACATCAAGGCAGAGTTAATGGACTTTATCTTAACCTGTTCTTGTCAAGCTAAAGCTGATGTAGTCAGTAAGGATGAGAAAGAAGCTGGATTGAGGGCAATTCTTAACTACGGTCATACTATTGGTCATGCTGTAGAAAGTTTAACTGGTTACACTCAGTTTATTCACGGTGAAGCAGTTGCCATTGGCATGGTAGCAGCAGGAAAAATTGCCATGCACTTGGGAATGTGGCCACAGTCAGATGCTCAAAGGCAAGATGAACTGATTCAAAAAGCGGGTTTACCGACAAAGTTACCTGCCGAATTAGATATTGATGCGATCGTTGATGCCTTACAAACTGATAAAAAAGTTAAGGATGGGAAGGTGCGTTTTATTTTACCTACACAGATAGGTGCAGTGGAAATTACCGATAAAGTTCCAGCAGATACTATTCGTCAGGTGTTGGCAGAAATGCGATCGACTTCTTAAGTAATAAGTAATAAGTAATAAGTAATAAGTAGGGCTTGCTGAATAACTTGAAAAGCTTTTCAGGCTATTTTTGAAGCAAAAAATGCAATCTTAATAGGGATATAAGGCTTAAAAACCTTGAATCTCAAATTTTTGGGAGTATCCCAATTTTTCAAAAATATGCAGTAGTGGGAGCATCTTGCTCCCTTGATATATAAAGCGGGCAAGATGCCCGCACTACAAATTTAAATATTTGGGATGCTCCCCTTGCACTTCCCTAGCATTATGCAGTTTTTCTCGCAGTTTCTCCCATCAATCCCTTCTCTTCGATCCAACTATATCAATAACAACTTAAAAAGTAAAAAGATAAAAGTAAAAAGTAAAAAAATAATCCCCATAAATAAATTTAGGGGCTTGTGACTATTTTTATTTTTATTTGCTGTATGTACGTATTTACAGCTTATGCCCTGAGAGCTTTTTTTACGCAACTGCCAACTTTTCAAACATCCTCTAAGTATTCTTCGATATGACTATTAATTGGCTTGTTTTCTTGGGTCATATTTTGCTCTCATCCTATTTGGTTTCTTTAACCGCAGTTGTAAAACTCGTACCCCTAATTTTAATAATTAAGCAGCCATTAAATTGTTTAACTGTAGTTCAGACTGTTGAAAAAGATAATTGACAGCAGCAAATAATTTATCTAGTTCCTGAATAAAATAATAGGTGATATTTCTGGTAAAAAATTCTGTTTCTAGTTTGCCAAATTGCCATAACCTTCCATTAGAAACAATACCGAAAATGGTTATTGACAATTCACCATGAAGTTTGTTGGCAGCAATCATTTCTGCAAGACATTGCGCCCAAGCAGCTTCAAAGTTATCCTGCTTCGCTTCTACCAAAATAAAATATGGTTGGTCAAAAACAACTTTCCCTAAAGGAGACCTTTTAGCTAAAATATATTCAGGAAATCCAGATAAATTTTCATCATAGTTTAGGGATTGATGACTCCATAAAATAAACTTGCTAGTGTATGTTTTCCAAATTTCCTTCAATACTGGGTAAATTAAATTTTCGCAAATAGCAAACTCTGAATTATCAACCACTCCTTCTCGCATCACCATTTCTAAATCTTCGCGGAAATAATCAGAGACTTGAAACTCAGCCTCACCCATGAAATTTGATTCAGTATATGTAACCTGAAAGGTTTTGAGGACTTCACCTATAGTTTTGTAGCTACTGAAAGCCATAAGCTCTTTTTTACCTGTTTACTGTTCCCTGTTTCCTGCTCTCTAACTGTTTGGCTGTTACGATTTTCCTTTGTTCTATTGTTTTTGGTAGAAAAATTTGGTTTAGTTGGGGTAAATAAACATGCATACTCTATCTCAGAAATAATTTTTTAAGCGATCGCAAATTTTCTTATGAATAAACCTAAATTATTCTTGATCCTGTTTTTTGTTGGTTTTCTGGCTGTTGCTTCGAGTGCTTTCCTTGTCACCGCAGGCCGAACTATTGGACAATCCCTATTTGGTAGAAACTTTGCAGAAACTCAACTGAGAGATTATGTTGCTACCGTACTTAAACAAGAGGTGAATGGCTTAAGGTGTCAGGCTGTTGATACGAATAAAAATGGTTATGTTTCCTGTGACTATACCACTGCTTCCCAGCCTAATACCCCCCGCTCAGTGGAATGTTCTGCTTGGGGTTTGGATGGTTTCTTTAATCGCGGTTGTAAGACTCGTACTCCTAATTTTAATAATTAAGCAATACAATACCTTCATAAATCTTAACAAGGCTCTCCAGATTGCTCGCAAGCACCGATACTTACCCAACTTGATGTAATTGTGCCATCTGGGGTGCTAATGTGTTCTTTCTTCCAGATGGGAGCATTGTGTTTTAAAGTATCAATGGCATAACGACAAGCTGCAAATGCTTCAGCGCGATGGGGACAGCCTACAGCGACTAAAACGCTAATTTCTCCTATCTGTAGATGTCCGATGCGGTGATGAATTACCACCCGAGTTACATCAGGCCATTGTTGGCGAATATCTCTAGCAATTTGATTGAACACTTGCTTTGCCATGGGTTCATATGCTTGATACTCCAGGAAAACTACTGGTTTACCATCAGTTTGATTGCGAACCATCCCACTCATCATTACCACTGCACCATTTGCCGCAGTATCAGCTAATTGATAAATTTTTTCTATGGATAATGGTGCAAAGCTAATGGCAAAGCTATCTTGCACTGGCGATGTTTCCCGGGAATTGTCTAATGATGATCGCACTTTAGAGTTAAGTTGAGTAGTAACTCTTGTATTTAAACAAATTTTCCCCTGTATTGGAAATTTTCGGCATTGCTGAATCAGGATATAAAACGTCAAAATCACCTTTATTTTTCTTTTAAACCCCATTCATCTTGAAATCTGGAGTTTTCATGTAGGTTGGGTTGAAGAATGAAACCCAACGATAGCAATGATTCCGTTGGGTTACGCTATCGCTAACCCAACCTACAACTACGTGCAAGTAATAAGTAATAAGTAATAAGTAGTACATATTTTGTCCGAAGAATTATGGTATTAAGCCTGTCCATTCATGAAGACAAAATTATAAGCCAAGCTCCTGGGTTTGAATCATCTTCCCCCTGCCCCCTGCCCCCTGCCCCTTGTCCTCTTCTCTCTTCCCCCTCTCCCCTCTCCCCTGTCAACTGTCAACCGTCAACCGTCAACCGTCAACCTAAGCATCAGGTTTTCCCAGAAAATCTCTTTTACCCACCTCTACTCCACAATGTCTGAGAATGTCATAAGCTGTCGTAACATGGAAATAGACATTGGGCAGAATAAAATAAAGGAGATAGGGCATTCCTTTAAAAGTCATAGTATCCGTACCAACTTGAAGTTCAATGGATTTTTCCTCCGAACCATCAATGAGATTGGGTGTTAAAGTTTCTAGGTAAGAAGTGGTGTTTTTTAACCGGGCGATAAGTTCGGGAAAAGTTGTTTCATTATCTTCCATTGTCGGCGCTTCTAATCCCGCTAATCTTGCTGCACCTCTTCTGGCAACGTCTGAGGCAATTTGCACTTGCTTACTTAAAGGAAACATATCTGGATACAAACGGCTACCGATTAGTACAGCAGGATCTATTTTTTTCGCTTCAGCATAGGCAGCACCTTTTTCCAGAATAGCTGCAAGGTTATTCAACGAACGAATCAGCGAAGGTACTGAAGCTTGATACATGGAAATTGTCATGAACTTTTCCCTATAAGTTGTCCCATAACAATATATAGCAGTCGTTTTGCGCTTGTTGTGGTTTTGTATTGAAATGAAGGCAATTCCCAGGCTCTTGAACCCATTTAATGCGCGAATTATGAATTAGTAATTATTTGCTCAACTGGAATAGTTTTACCTCCTAACTGGAGAGAAGTTGTTAACGCAGATAAAATTTTGACTAACTTTGTACCTACCCAACCAGATGAAATCTCTATGGGAGTATGGTGAATAATGCCACTAATAAAGCGATCGCAAACTTTGTATAATGGCTCTTGTTTAGGTATTTCCAATATTTCCTGTCTCTGATTTACAGGGATAAATCGCTGATCTTCATGGTTCAATTGACCATGTAACATGGTTAAGGGGGCATTTGGTGACATTTCATCAAAAATCAAACTACCACGGCTGCCTACCACCGTTAACCGTCGCTGTTTGTCGGGATTAAGCCAGCATAAATGAATATATGCTTGAAAGCCACTATCGTAGTTGAGGGTTACCCATACTAAGTCTGCTAGTCCTTCCTGGGGTTGCAACCACACCGTACCCCTAGCTGACACAGTTACAGGTGTCTGATTTAACCAATGATTGAAGATGGCAATGTCATGGATAGCCAAGTCCCACAAAGCATCTACATCTTGGCGCACTGGGCCTAAATGGGTGCGACTGGCATAACCATACCGTAATTCACCCAATTGCTCGCCATTAATAATTGCTTGTCCCCGCTCCACTGCTGGATGAAATAAATAAGTATGGTCAACCATCAGCAGTCTTTGTTGATACTCAGCTAATTGACAAAGTTCCTCACATTCAGTAGGTTCCAAGGTTAAGGGCTTTTCCGCCAAAACATGGTATTTTCGTTGAAGAGCATCTTTAATTAAAGGGTAGTGGCTTGCAGCCGTAGTGGCAATCGCCACTGCTTCTAGGTCTGGAACTTCCCCAATATTCTGCCATTGAGTTGTTAATAATACACTGTTATCTAAGTTAAATTGCTGCTTAACCGCCGCCAAGTGTTCTGGGTGGTGATCGATTATTGCTGCTATCTGAGCTTGGGGATGGGAGAGAAAATTCCTGAGTAGATGTACGCCCCAACGTCCCACACCAACCACAGCAACTTTAATTGGATTCATTAATTGTCAAAGCTGACTACAAACTGATTATCAGCCTCTGAATCATGGTTTGAGTTCAGGGTTTTTGCGGATGGTCAATAGATAAAAAAGCTACTTTCGCCGCAGCTTGTTCCGCAGCTTTAATGGAACGTCCTTTACCCTGACCTAGTTTATCTTCATGTAACCATACCTCAGCAATGAAGCGTTCCTGATTATGGGATGGTGAGGATACTTCCACAACTCGGTACTCTGGTAAAACCTTAAATTGGGCTTGGGTCCATTCTTGCAAAGCAGCTTTGTAGTTTAACCGGGCAGGATCGCGGCGAATTTCCGCAGCAAGTTTGCGAAAGTGATCGTCCAACCACGGACGGATTAAATCTAAATTATTGGTACTCAGATACAGAGCGCCGAGGACAGCTTCAAAAGCATCAGCCAGCCGGGATTGTTGGCCCATGCGATCGCCACTAGCACTACCAGCCACTAGTAAGTATAATTGTAAACCATATTCCTTGGCTAACTTTGCCAAAATGCGATCGCTCACCAATACAGAACGAATCGCCGCAAAATCCCCCACTGGGAAATCTGGATAATGTTCCCACAAAACAACCGCCGCCACTAACCGTACTACTGCATCTCCGACAAATTCTAGTTGTTCATAATTTTCTGAGTCAGAAACAGAAGGATGGGTAAGTGCTAAATCGAGTAAATCCCACTTTATCGGTGCTTCTAGTGACAAGCCTAATTTTTTAACTAAAGTTTCGAGTTGTCTTTGACGACGTGGATAAGCAAGTTTCATCAAATCATTTTAGATTTAGGAATTACACAATTGTCACAATCCACGGGCGGTGGGTAATATCAAGTTAGCTTAATTACTTATAATTTCTGCTTGATTCACCCCAACCCTCTCCTTAATAGGTCGAGGGTGCCGCAGGCGGGTGAGGTTTTATAAGTATTCATCCGCACATGATATAACACTACAAATGGGATTATGAGTTTAACAATCAAGGAAAGTGTCACAGCACCCCACAAAAAAATATGCCAGTTGGGTAAGTAAGTCCTAGTAGTTCACCACATTAATTTTGACAGGTATTTCCCAGTCATATTTATATGACTTTAGCTATAAGAGGTGGGATTTTCAACCCCAGGCGGGTGTGATAGAAACCCCATCATAATTTTATGGGACAGAACACTAGGTATTACAAGAAATAGTTGTTAATCCAATTTATGTTATCTTCCCACTGGGGAGATGTAGTATAGTCATTTACTAGTTGTTTCATGGTGCTAATTTGGGAACAATCATCAAGACCAATGTTTTGGTTAAGCTGTACATTAATACGCCAGTATTGTGTATCTCCTAAGAACATTTTTGTTTGGTGATCGTCGAGAATTGGTGAACCATCCATCAGGATTTCCAGCAATGGGAAAGCAGGTGTTTCCCCCTTTGTTTCTGGCCAAAGCCAGGTTGTTGCACCATATCTTAAGGGATCTGGTTGATAGCTCGGAGGAAGGGCGCTTTGAGTTACTCCAGTACCGATAGATAACATTCGGATATTTTGCAGTTCCACACCTGAACCGAGGGCTCTTGCTAAAGCTAAGGTGCTAGGGTTATTCGCGAATACTCCACCATCTACACAGAATCCATAGGTTGGATGGTGATGAGGGGGGAAATAAGTTGGAGCCGCGCTGGTACAAAGAGCCGCATCGATGATTTTTGTCTCTTCGCTTTTTATTGTATTGTTTGGTAAATTATCAAGGATAATGGGTCGCCATGAAGCACTAGATGAATTGGGACTATTGGGCTTGTTGTCTAGTTGAAATGTGGCTACTAAAACCTTCGATTGTAGAGATTCTAAAGTTTGTGAAGGTTGTTTGAAATGACTCTGCAAAACATTTTGTAAGCCTACATTGTTATACTTGACATACAAAAGACTATCTAAGTTCTCTACAATCTTTTTTTCATCACTTGATAGATATTTGAAGAAAAATTTCCCAATTTTTTGTAACCACCCAGGGCCTGAAGTTGTTGTCGGATTGTAAGGTGTAAATATTTGGGAGCAACTATTGTCGGTACCATAAATACCAACTATTTCGGATATGGGAACACCACTGGCTAATGCTAAGGAAATTATCCCACCAGTGGAAGTTCCTGCAAATAGGTCTACTTTATCCAGAAAATGCAGCTTTTTATCGAGTTCTTGTATAACCATCGCGGTAATTAAACCACGAATTCCACCACCATCACATGTCAAAGTTAGGAAGTTAGAATTGCTCATGATTTATTTTCCTGATTCAGATATCTTGGGCAAATCAAATCAATCAATTTTGGATTTTATATTTTAGATTTTAGATTAAAGAATTGACCCTACGCCTATAGTCATTTGATTTTTCTTTACTTTTGCCTTTTTACTTTTTACTTTTGCCTTGTTCGGTTAAGTGGAAGGAGAGAGTTGGTAGTAAGCCGGGTTCTGTTCTCATGAGCAATTTTGCTTTTGAGGGCAGTTATCTATCTGGGATGTTTGTTACCAAACACCTCTAGCGGCTCTAGTTTAACGGAACTGGTAAAAGACCAACCATAGTTCCTTTGACCTTGCTCCCAACCGGGGTTTACCGAGCCAGCACCTCTCGATGCTGCTGGTGCGCTCTTACCGCACCTTTGCACCCTTACCCCTTGCAATTTTGGATTTTGGATTTTAGATTTACCGATTGTATTTAAAATCCGAAATCTGCAACTTCCAATCTAAAATCGAGGGGCGGTATTTTTCTGTGGCACTATCCTCACGATCGCTCGCACTGGGCGTTACCCAGCAAGTTTGGTCTTTCGGGAGCCCGGACTTTCCTCAAATCGGTAGTGCATACCGACCTGTAACTGCCTACGCCTACTCCCTCCCACTTTCCAGTGTAGTATTTATGTGGCACATTGCCATACTAAATTCAGTATTAATTTTCTTACTTTTTTTTATTCCAAGGTAGGGCGTAAGTCCAAGGAAGTTTACGGATAGTAAAGGGGCAGTTAATAATACAAACTGGGGGAACATTTTGACCTTGAGCAATACCGTAAGCTATTTTTGATGTCCGCAAAACTAAATCTAGGGAAAACTCAAATTCCAGTTTTCTCGCCATGAAGTCTTTATACTTCTTTTCTTTAGGAATATTAATGATAGGAGTGCCAGGGGAGTATGTACCAGTTTCTTTATCGCGTTTAAATACATCTTCTGCGGTAACTAATTCTTTGAGTGTGTTACCCGGAACAATTAAACTAGGTATTTGGGGTACGGCTAAATCTCGAATCAAATCGGGAGATTGGCGAATTACTCGCCGGGATCTTTGGTCACTGCCAAAAATGGAGCTATTATCCCAATCAACATAAATGGCAAAACTTTCAGGTTCGTCAGATTCGTCAGATTTGCCAGATTTGTTTTTGATACTAATTGGTAAAGTATATAAAGTATCAGGCCCATCTATGGGATACATTCCTTTTAAACCAAAGGAAATCTCCAGTTTGTCTTCCAGGTTTTGTTTTTTGAGCTGTTCGGCAATAGTTTTTTTGCTATCGAATTCTACCTGCATTTGATCGGCAATGGAGTCAACCATGCGATTAAAGGTATAAGTAATGCCGATAATGTACAGTGTTAATACTACTAAATCGAAGTCGCCATTGTTATTCATAAGAAAAATTCGGTAGTTTGGAAACTCAGTCTTTTTAAAGCTGAGAGGAAAAACGCCACGTGTGGTTTTAACCACCGTGGGATCAAATTGAGTAAGAATACCCGTCTTTTTTGTGGATAATATTGCAGTATTTATGTGAAATACCTTGCACTAATTTTTCACGAGTGCTTATATTGAAATACCCAGTAGAACGAGTTGCGATTCTACCTATATATTCACCAATCTTCTTACCACTAGTGACAACAGCTTTAACGATGTCACCAGTTTGAAAACCTTTAACAAACTTGTTCCTCGGTACATACCTAGTAGGAAAACCATATTTATTAGTTCTACATATTTGACGAGTTCCCCAGCCGTTGCACTTAATTAATAATGGCTGATTAGTTTTTAAAATAATACTTTCAATATCACCAATACAAGCTGCATCTATCCAATGTTTCTTAGGTAACTCAAATCTAACTCTATTAAATTTTGTCTGAGAGCCTATAGCTGTTTCGACAGGTAATAATTTTTCTAAAACAGCTACTATTTTTTTTCTAGTAGAGTTGACAGCAGCAGCATTTTTTAATGGCAGTTGACATTTAGCCTTAATTTTATTTAGCAAAGTTGATTTATCTTTTAAAAAATATTCAACTGGTTTATTACCCTTTTCTTGATTACATTTTTCACAAGCCAAACACAAATTACTTACTCTATTACTACCACCTTTAGATTTTGGCTCAATATGTTCAATCTGTAACGGTATATCTTTTTTACCACAGTATGAACACTCTCTATTCCACTTTTCAAGCAAGTATTCTCTAACCTCATATCCTTGTAAATCCCCTTGCTGATATTCAATCCCATTTATTTCTGGATTTTGCATTTTTTGCATATCAAATTTAACTGTTTCTATGCATAATTTTGTGATTGGTGAATAACGTATTAACCTTTTAACCCATGTTTTGATAGTTAAAACACGATGCTCTAAACTTGGTGGTAACCATCCTTTTTTGCGCTTTCTGTTTTCAAATTTTGCAATTCTATAACGAGTTTTACGGTTACGCCTTCCCCGTCTTAATTGTTTACGAGATTCCAATGCATCTTTAATTTGGCTGCCTCGGTGTTGTAATTGTGCACACCAAATAACATTGTTACCATCGAGTAATGCCATACCTGTATATTTACTACCAGGGTCGATTTTTAGAGTTAATGGTTTAATTGTGGGCGATTTAATCGCCTTTTTCAAAATTAATGTAAAAGGGTATTGGCGAAAAACAGCCGCTTTGCCCAGATTTAGAAGTCTCCTAGCTTGTTTAGGTTTAATTGGATTAAGTATTTGTTTGTTTGTATCTATCAAAAAAACATAATTTTGCATTTTTAATGCCTCAATGGTAATGTAAGCTTTGACAATGTTTAAAGTCGGCATATCTGAAAAACACTGGCTTAACCCAGTTACACCTGTTTAATCTTCCAGTTATAGAGCTTGGAACTAGCTACGTATTCCAAGGTATGAGCTTTAGCACTTGCTTTAAACGTAGGAAATTAATCCCGAGTCTGGTCAACTTAGAACTTCAAACTTTAGCCTGAAGCTCAGTGGCTTTAGCCCTGAGTTGTTGACGTTAAATTAACACAAAGTTCTGTTACCAATTACGCCGCCAACCGCAAGAATAGCAAACCAGTGGCGATCGCTTCACATAATCATCAAATTATTAACCTAACCATGGATGTATATTGACAAGTTGGCAATAATATGCTAGTAAAATTTTTGTTAGTAGCCAAGAGGAAAAAATTCTGTACAATCTATGGAGCAAGTTCAATTTTGGTACATTTATTAAAGTAGACAAGCTACCAGCACAAATCACCAACGGTTGGGAATAATCCTATGAAAAGCAAGCATCAATTCATTTACACCCTAGTGTTACAAAGCACTGTGGTATTGTCCTGGTTGCTGCTTTCCGTTGATGGCGTTGCTGCTCAAACCACAAACTCTACAGGGCAGAAGTTAGCACAATTGCCCACAGATTCGCAAATTCAGGCACAAGTAAAGTCAGAAGTAGAGCGTGCTGTTGGGGGTACGCGGGTTTTGCTGGGGTTTAGTCTGGTAATTTTAATTGCATTTCCCGTCACAGTAGTTGCTTTGTTTTGGTTCCTGCGACGGGCTGTAATTAGGGAAATTGTTGACAGAGCCATTGGACAAATCCAGGAGTTGGAAGATTTACAAGTCCAGTTAACTAAGGTGAAGGAAACTGCTGAAAATAGCATCAAGCAAGCAAAGAATATTACTGATGAGTTAACTAGGGAAGTAGGGGTACTGCAACATCAGATTAATCAGGAACAAGATAATTTAGCTTTGGTGAGTGCTGAGGTTGCCGATGAAAAGAAAAAATTATTGGCCCAGTTGTCAGCACAAATTCAAGAGTCCCAAGAAACTATAGGTTCCTTTGAGTCGGAGTTCTCTGCACAAATTCGAGAATTAGAATTAGGTGTGGAACAACAGAGGGATATAACGGTAGACAACTTTGGGGAATTGACAGCAAATGTGCAGCAGCAAATCTCTAAATTACAAACAACATCCCAAGAAAAGTATGAGAGTGCATTGGCTGATTTAGAAACATCAAATCAGGAATTACTGGCTCAGTTTGCTCACTTGTACCAAGAAGCTGAGTCGGAAAAGCAAAGTGTGATGGAAAGGGTAACACAGTTGCAACCGGAATTTGCAGCCCAGTTATCGGAATTAAAGGTAAATGCACAGCAACAGCAGCAGCAGGGATTGACAGATTTTCTCCATGCTATCGAGCAAGCTAAATCCCAACTAGAAGCGTTGCAAGTAGAAGCCCAGCAGTCAAAGGAAATAATTCTGGGAAATTTAACAGAATTGCAACCAGAATTTGTAGCGCAGTTATCGGAATTAAAGGTAAATGCACAGCAGCAACAAGAAGAAGCTTTAGGGGATTTATTGCAATCTATTTCTCTGGTAAAAGCGCGGTTAGAAGGGTTAGAGGTAGAAGCGCAATCAGAAAAGCGAATTCTCTTCACCAGGATGGCAGAATTAGAACCAGAATTTGCATCACAGTTATCAGTATTACAACAAAAGGTAGAAAGCCAGCAACAGCAAGCTGTAGATGATTTATCCCAGTCAATTGCTCAAATTAAATCCCAGCTAAAAAACCTGCATACGGATGCACAACAGGAAAAACAACGAGTTCTCAGGAACTTAGAAAAACTAGAGCCAGAATTATCTGCTCAATTTGCACAATTACTGGAAGAAACTCAAAGGCGCAAAGATTTTATTGTTGATGATTTAGAAAAATCTGGCTCTGAGTTTAAATCGCAATTTTCAGAATTAAAATCCTACATTCAAGCACAAAAAACCAAGATTGTACAAAGACTGGAAAAGATTGAAGCTGATTTTGTCTCCCAGCTTTCCCAGTGGAATACCTATAGCCAAGAACGGAGGGAGCAAATATTAGAGCAGGTGATTCCACAGACAAGGGAGGATATTCCCCTGACACCCATAGAAATTCCCCAGTCACCGTTATTAAAGGTTGAGGATGGGGAAGCTAGTGGAGATGAAGATACTTCTGTCATAGAAGAGGTGGAAACCATTCCAGTAGAAGACATATCTCATACACCCATAGGTGAAGAATCTCCAGCAACTCCCCTGGAAGCAGCAGAGGAAAATCCTCCTTCTTCCCTGGTGGAAAATGAAGGAGAACAAGTATCCCCATCCCCAGAACTAGAAGTTACTTCCCCCGATGATTTATCTCCAGTAGATAATTACATCAAGTCCGGAGAATCCCTTGTGAGTCAGAAACTGTATGAACAAGCAATCGCAGAATACGAAAAAGCGATTAAAATTCAACCAGATAATCCCATCATCTGGTTAAATAAAGGCATTGCCCTGGGTAGATTAAAAGAATACAAACAAGCCATCGCTTGCTATCATCAGGCAATCAAAATCAAGCCAGATTACCATCAAGCCTGGTGTGATTTGGGGGTAGCATTCGGTAACCTGCGCCGCCACCAAGAAGCTTTTAAATCCTTTGATAAAGCCGTACAATATGAACCAGAAGATGCTACCGCTTGGTCTAATCGAGCCATGGCATTGTCAGAATTGGGAGAATATGAGCAAGCGATCGCATCTTTTGATAAAGTAGTAAAAATCAACCCTGAAGCCTACAAAGCTTGGACTCGCAGGGGTTATGTATTAGTCATAATGGGTTATGATGACGATGCGATCGAAAGTTTAGATCGTGCCTTAAAAATTAAACCCGACTATCCCAACGCTTTTTATAACAAAGCAGCTTGCTATGCTCTACAACGTCAAGTTGAGTTAGCTGTGGAAAATCTGCAACAAGCAATTAATTTGAATCCTCAATATAAAGAACAGGCAAAAACTGACATAGATTTTGATGATATTGCCAATGAACCACTTTTTCAGGAGTTAGTTGAGGAATAGGATAAGTAATAAGTAATAAGTTATATCATGTCCGTTTAAATAACCGTCATTGCGACCGTTCGCTGAAAGCGTTCTCGCAGAGTAGGGAAGCAATCCCAAAGACCTTGTGATTGCGTCGTTTCACTTCGTTCCACTCGCAATGACATACTATGGGTATGCCC
>JASJCX010000075.1 GCA_030065255.1 Calothrix sp. MO_167.B42
CAAACACCCAGCGCCAACCAAGATTTTCAATATCTGCAAATTTTGCAACTATCTCTTCATCCGTGGGGATTCGACGTTTATTCGTACTATTGATACCATAGTTACCGGAGTAGATGGTAGTATCAAAATCGATTTGAGCGAACCTTGCTAAAGCTCCAAGGGCAAAGCAATGACGCTTCCTGGACTTAGAATCAGGACTGGTAAATAAAATCAAATCCTTAATTACCTGGGGTGTAATTGGCGCATCACCAGGTAATTTTTTAAATACATTGAAATAATCATTTTTCCAAGTTAACTCACTTTTGGAATTACGGGCACGACGGTCAAAGTAGTCGGCTTCAAATCTAGCAATTAATTGGGCAATAGTTTCAGGTTGTTGCTGTGGTTGTGGCTCTGGTTTTGATTCAATGGGGATGTAGTCAGCCCAATCGAAAGTGCCTGCATCAAGTAATGAGCGAATTTGTATAGCTTTTGATTCAGCCAGTGGTAAATTTTTGGCAGTAGCAGAAAGATTTAAGGGAATACGCCCTTGGTGGGGCTTACCTTGTCCAGTACGAGGTGGAAATGTGCCCCGCAAGCTGAGTAACCCTCCCCTGCAATCAATAGTAATTCTGGCTTTTTGGGCTTTTAAGCGTTTATTGGCTGCTGTTAGAAGGTCGTCAAAATTCATCAGTCAGTTTTTGTGGGTTATCTTCTGGATGCTGATCCATCTATTCTTCCTGTTCATCATCTGATTGCTGTGTACACTCGGGTTTAAACCATTTACACTCCCCAACAATAAATAATTCCGATTTACTCCTGGTGAGTGCAACATAAAGTAGATTCATTTCTTGCTCGTGCTGCCAAAGTTTCTGCCCTCGCCACTCCATGGGTATATGTTGGGGTTCGTAAATAAAAATTCTCTGTGCTTCCAATCCTTTAGCACGGTGACAAGTACTAAGGGTGATTGGTGCATTTTCATCCGAAAATATATTGTCAATTTCTACTTCTAAATCTTTGACATTTTTGGCATGGGGAGTAGCGCGATAAATTTCACGAATTGCATCAATCTTATCTTTCAAATTTTCTGTTAATTGTTCTTCATTATCACTTCCTTTATAGGTTGCACATTTGGATTCAAAGTAAGTATCAAGAGAAAGATTGAACTCATCCCATGAAAAGTAAATATCATTTTCAATCGCTTCAAGTTCTTTTCTCAGATTATCCCCAATAGAACGGCCCTTAATTTGAGCCTTTTTCTTATTAGCGATTAACTTCAGGCAAAGTGATACTAGAGGTGCAGTTTTTCGGGATAGAATCATATCTAAATCTTTGACATAATCCATTATTTCTTCCTTTCTAATTTGATGAATTATGCCAGACTTAGCAGTAGGTGAAGGCTCAATTGCAATGTCAGGGAACAACTTTTTAACTAGTGCTATATGCTCAGTGGGACATCTGTAACAAATGGACAATGGTAGTTCTAGTGCCCGAGTCCTTGCCATAATCGCTGCATAGGAATCACAATCAGCACCAGCAAAACCCATAATCGCCTGCCTGGGGTCCCCTACCGCCAAAATCCTACCTGACTTTCCAGCCAGCATACACACTAATTCAAGTTGAACAGCGTTCAAATCCTGGCATTCATCCACGAGGACAAACTTGTATGTTTTGAGCCAACCGCTATTACTTAATCTCCATTTGACTGGTAGCCACAACTGGTCAGTGAAATCAAAACATATTTTATTCGCTGCTTGTTGTTCTCCGACCTGTAAACATTTATCAAGGTAATAAACAGCTGATTGAGGCTTAATTAGTCCTTCAAGATTATGATGTTCACAAAGATTCTGTAAATTCCTAACCGTGGGATTTAAATTACACAATCGTAATAAATCTAGTAACTTGAAAAATACATCTTTATCTTTGACTATCTTATTTGAAGTAAGTAAACTAGTACGACTGTTACGACCACGAATCAAACCGAAAGATGCAGCAATATCTTTATATTTTTGAGAAGATATTTTGATTTGATGACTATTTCTGATTCCTAATTCCTGCTTTACTAGTGACCAGCCCATACTGTGCAATGTACTAATAGAAGACTGCCAACCGCTACCAAATTTTTTGATTAAGTCTTTACTATTTTCCTTACCAAAAACACAAACTTTGATTTCATAGGGGCTGACACCTAACTGTTCTAAAGTCTTCGCTATTAGAAGCAGGCTGAAGCTTTTACCAGCCCCAGCAACTGCATTACAACAAGCATTCCCTGTACTTTGGGTAATCCAATTAACAATATTTAGCTGATACTTGGAAGGGACAAACCCAAACGAAGCAGTGTACGCAGCTTTCTCGGCATCTGACAGTTGTATCTCCCCTAAGTTGTCACCGCCTCTTGTAGGAGTCCTATTTGCAGTGTACGCTGGTTTCTCGGCATCTGAAACAAGACAATCAATTGCAGCCCTAATCTGCTGTAACTCATCTTGGGTAAGGGTATTGAGAAGATTGATTATTACTTCAAACCCCGAGCCAGAACAATCGCGTATCCGGGCATATTGCAAGACTTCCGGCAAAAATTTCTCGGGAATTCTTGCTGCCTTGGTTGGTAGATTATTCCAAGAGGGCTTTTGCTTAGGTGGGTGAGAAGTCTTGTTATGCTCATTCATAATATTTGTGAGAAGTTTTGAGCCTGAAAATTCATTTTTTTCCTCTCTACTATTCACAGCTATTGCAATGGAACTACTTTTAATCCTGTATTACCTGATCCTCTAATATTTCTGTGGTTCTGATAGCAATAGGTCCACTCCTTGTAGAATGAATAAAAGGCTGATCAAGATTTACCTCATATACCTTTTCTAATCCATCCCAATCAAACCAATCGTTAATCACTTCACCCGTGGCTGGTTGACCATTCGCACAACGGAATTTTACTTTTTGACCTTTATTTAAGCCCATGTTTACCTTTATTTAAAAACAAAGTTAAAGCGATCGCTTCACCTCTTCAAGCAACTGCTTCCCAGCTTGATAACTGCTACCTTTGTAGCCGAGTACTTCCTTGATGATTCGTGAATCGCTGAAATCTGCTTCCAGACAGGATTTTACCACCCCTGCAATGGCGCTATCTTGAATATTATTGCCGGTTAAAAATGGCTGTAATTCTGGTTCTGACTGAGTTACAGCCGTTTTTTGATGGGTATTTTCAGGTGAAGGTAATAACCGATGTGTAACCGCTTTCATCTCCCGGTATACAGGTAAGATGCAAGGGAAATCATCAAGTAAACAGTGGCGACGGTCTTGGCGTAACCACTCAACTAATTGGGGATTCTTCAATGACCGGGCATGACTAACCGCTTTCTTACCAAGACGTATACGAAAGAAGGCTTCAGCTAAATCGGCTTTCCCTTCCAAGCCCCAGGCGCTTACCCGGTCATACTGGGACAGTAAAATGGTAAATCTGCGGGCTTTACGTCCCCTTCTGGCATGGCGTTCTAACCATTCTCCACTACTAGGAACTTTGTTTACCAGTTCTGGATATTCCTCACAGATAATGATTTTTTCGGTTCCAGCCAGGGCATTGTCACCCTGTTCGTTGCGGATTTTCATTTGATTAGATAGGTCTTCCAGGTCAGCTTGCATCCCATCTTCAATGGCTCCCCAATCTTCACCCTTCCCAATCACTTCCAGCCCTGCCCAATCATCCGGGGTTCCCTCACATTCATAGACCTTAACCCTAGTTCCCACGCTGTAAGCTAGGTACTGAGCGACGGTACTTTTACCCGTTCCCATCTCCCCAATTATCATCAGCTGTTTGCCTTCAATCTCAGATAAAATATCGGCGATTGGGGTAAAAGTAATTAACTCATCTTGTTTGTGGGAGGTGAGGTAATGGTGGGAAATACCACTGTGGGGGAGTTGGTCATAGATTCCCAAAACTTTATCTGTGCCCTTCTCCATCTGGTCAATGATGGCCAACAGGGTTCTCAAAAGTACTCGCGCTGCGGTCAGGGTAAACAGCCACACAGAAAACAATATCCGACCAATGCCCCAACCAATAAAACGTAAAAACTCCCGGGCTGAGGGTAGGCGTAATTCTACCCATTGCATCTTTTTCTCACCGTCCATATATCACCCCTTCTTTAAACCCTGTGTATTGGTCAAAGCAGGAGTCTACAAGTGATTCTAGGTTTTGGGATTGCTGATAATAGAATGCAGCGACGGCACAGGCCGCTACCGCGACAAAAGTAATGGTAACGTCGTGTGTATTCATCCTTTGTAATAAGTTGTAGTTTTGAGCCGATCTATTATTCTGTTAGCCTTGCTATCATTTGTGGTGGGTAATGGCTGTTTGTTGCGGTAAGCTTCGCTGATTTGTGTAATTTCCTGTGGTGATAAATCTGTAGTTATGAGCTGACCTTCTGGGAAACCTATGTGTGATTGAGGTAAACTATTCATCAGTAATTCTTGCCTCCAAGGGTTACTCTTCAATATTTAAGTAATGGGATTGGAGGGTTACTTTATGAACCCTTCCCCCATTAGCCGAAAAAGTTTTGCGATCGCTCAATCTGACTGCTCTGCTTTTGGAGATTTTGAACATCAAAGATGAGCCGTCATTGGTCATAGAAAATACCTCGTAATTATCTAAGGAGTTAAATTCTGTTGGGGTCTTATCAACGTTCATGTTGTAGATGACCTTTTGCTGGTCTTGGGTGCTGGCTACAGAGGGTAAACCTGTCAAATACCTTGCTTTTCTAGGCTTAGTACTGGGGGTATTAAGGGCTTTTTCCCCTTGTTTATGACCGTTATTAGCGGTTTGTTCCATGGGTATACCTCTTGTATTAGTGGCTTATTGATGGTTTATTGGTGGCTTATTAGTGGTTTGTAGTGGTCATAGATGAGCTGTTTTGAGGTGGTTCGGGGGTAGTTTTTTGGCTTTCTGGCTTCAATGCTTGAACCGCAACATATCCCGCAAGTCCAAAGCCAGCAAGGGCTACGCCTACTCCTGCTGCTATTTCTGTGTTGGTAAGTTTAGTTTCATCCATGAAAATTTAGTGCTATTTTGGTGTTTCCAAATTTCTAGACAACCAGAGCGATCGCACTCAGAAGGCTCCACTAATGTGATCGCTTTTAGCTATAAATTTCACTTCAATAGGGGATATCTGGATTGTCCTGTTCTATAAGCCCCTCCTCCACAGGCTCCTCCAAAGAGACCTTAAACGAGGCTCCTTGGGATGGGGAAGAAATCTTAACAAGATTAGCTTCAATTGAAACTTCTACTTTGTATCCGGGGAATCGCCCCTGTCTCGTCATTTTTTTAAAGCTTTTGGTGGCGATTAGTTCTTGCTCAAGCTCTCCCACGCAAAAGCATAAAGCTGCATAGTCTTTTGGTTGTGGATTGTTTTTCAAGCTTTCTACTCCTGTTTTGGATCTGATAAACAAACTTCGTTTACGTAATATTCGTTGAAACATTCCTGAACTGCCAGTAGCGCATCTCCTAACCCTAAGTCGGCTCGCTTTATATAACCGTTTAGTATCATTTGGCGATATTCAGGTGTTTTGATTAGTGATTTAAGTTCCTCCTCAATTGCTTCTAATCTGTCAGCGAAACTTTCAACAGGTATTGGTGTATTAGCTTTCTCCATGTAAAAAATTAATAATTTGTATTTCATTCAACTGATAAATCACCCGGCGTTGTTCTGGGAGGTTGCCGTCTCTCCTTGGTTTTGGTGATTTTGTTGCAGTGCGCTTCTACCCAGGCAGGTCTTTACTTTGGCTCTATGCCCACAGGCTGCTATCTCTGTGTGGTTTGGATATCCATGCAATACGGGATAGAATAACATTACCCATGTATTATAGATATAATAGCATTGCATGGGTAATAATATTCAGTATTGCACGGGTAAAATAGGAAGAGTTGACATGGGCAATATTCATGGCGAGAAGAACAAAAACAGCTGTACATGGACAAAAGAAAAAAGATGTGACTGTTACCCTTACCCCGGAAAGTGTGCAGATGTTAGATGCCAAAGCAGAAACTCTTGGCATCAGTCGAAGCGAATTAATAGAGAGAATGGCTCGCTCTCAGAAGTCATCTACAGAAATAGAACTATTGGGGGAATGCTCCGCCACTTGATTCGTGATGCTAGCGAACAGGTGGCTGTCATTGACCTAGAAATAGAGAAACTTCAGGAAGAAAAGTCTAAGCTTAAGCTAAAAATCCAAGAGCTTAAAGGGTTGGAAGATACTTTAAAAGCTACACCTGAACAATAAAAGCCGATTCACATTTACTGTGAGTCGGCTTATTTACTGGGCTTACTCTTGCATCTTTAGCCTGTCAGCGAAATTGTTGCCTGTCATTGGTGTATTAATTGTCTGCATATAATACCTCTCCCGTTTGTCTTTGGGTATTGCAAAAAAGATTGTACCTATGTACAACTAGATATAGTGTAGTAGTACCTATGTGAAAAATCAACATACTACATAGGTACAATAAGGAGGAAGTTATATATGGTTAGAACGAATGAGGAAACCGTTGCACGGTCAGAGGAAGAAAAACACAATGTTCACCTTGTCTCCGGAGGGTCTTCAAATACTGGAAGAGAAATCCAAGCTTATGGGGGTCAGCAAAAGCGAGTTGATCGAGAGATTGGCAAGAGGAGTAAATCTACCTCAGTCAGCAGTAGAAGCAGAAGTCTTGGGGAAATCATCCGCGAGCTAATAGAAGATTGCCGTATTCAGGAAGCAAAAAAGCTTGACGAACTAAAACATATTCGCTCTAGAATTAGTTCTCTGGAATCGCTATTAGAAGATGTAGAAGATTCAAAAGAATAAGCCGATTCACATTCACTGTGAGTCGGCTTATTTACTGTGATTATTCTTACATCTAATGCCTGTCAGCGAAATTGTTAGGCTATTAGACGCTTGTGAGAATATTCCTTTCTAAAAACATGAGTATCTACTAAACCAAAGGAGAATTATGGTGTTACTAAATACACAAGAAAAAGAGGTTAATTCAACAACTATTATAACACATAGAAAGCCCAACCAATTTGATAGTTTTATCCAGTTTCAAGAATTCATCCGAGATATGTTCATCAATGGTAGTGGCATAGACCCAGTATTATTTGATGCCTGTATAGAATTCCATCAAGACATAGAAATAGACTACGGACACGAAGCGATATACCCTATCCATGAAGAACTAGGATGGAAAAAAACTAGATTCGGTCACAAAGCCCAAGAGCCACTGTACGCTGCTTTCCTCAAAAACGAAGATGGCACCACATGGCAAGTAATTGTTAGCATTTGGGATGAAGATAAACAACGTCCTTACAAATATTTCGCCCCCAAAGGCAACGGTGATAAAGCTTACTTACCCCCAATTCCTCCACTAATTAGAAACAGAATCTCAGCCAGATATGCCGTTGAAGTTCCAGAGAATGGTAGCTTCTGGAAATGGTTAGAAACTCAAGAAAAAATCCCCAGAATCATCACAGAAGGAGGTAAAAAATCTCTGTGTGGAATTAGCTCTGGTTACATAGTAATAGCCTTATACGGATGTAATTCTGGTGCCTCATCCAAAGACGAAAATGGTAACAAAACCAACCCCAAACTTATCCCAGACTTAAGCAGATTCGCAGTAGAACATACAATTTGGCTGCTCGCTTTAGACCGGGATGAAAAACAATCTACAAAAGTCACAGTTAACTTTGCCAAGAAGAGATTAACCAAAACTCTACAAAATGATACAGGTAAATGTTTCTGTGAAGATATATTCTGGAAGCCAGAGCAAGGAAAAGGATTGGATGACCTCGTGGTTAAATCTGGCAATAGTTCATTTGATGGCGCTTACAACCGCGCCTTAGTTCGATTAGAAAAACAATTCAAGCATTCTCGACTAATAATCCAAGATGCAGACAGAACCGAGAAAAAGCCCCCAGTAGACCAAATCGCTCAAAAAATAGCAGAAGAATATCGCCAAATACTCAAATTTAACAATGAAACCGGGCGATGGATGAGATACCAAGCTGATTTACCTGGTCAGTGGTCAGCAGAAACAGATGATTACGCGGAATCCATTATTTATCAAATAGTCAAAGCTGAGGGCATAGAAGGGTTTGGGGCCAGTTACATTACATCTATCATCAAAACCTTGAAACATGAAATGATTGAGCGGTTTTGGTCAGAAGCTTCCCCCAGAAAGTTTACCCCCTTTAGTAATGGGGTTTTAGAATTGGCCTCAGGGAAGTTGTTACCCCATGAACCGAAATATAAATTTACATGGCAGCTACCAAGGGAATATAGTCAAACCCCAGGTGATTGGTCAAAAATTGATAGCTTCCTGGAACACCTGGCTAACGGCAACCAAGATATCAAAAATATTTTGATTTGTTACTGTAACGCTGTCCTCAAAGGAAGGTACAAATTACAGAAATTTTTACATTTAATTGGGTTAGGGGGCACTGGCAAAGGCACCTTTGGGCGATTGGTTACATCCTTAGTTGGTCGTGAAAATGTTCACAGTACCACCTTGGATGAATGGTGCCACAACCGTTTTGAACCAGCCAACGCTTTTGGTAAACGCCTGGTGGTATTTGCAGATGAGGACAAACAAGTAGGTAAGATTGGCAAGTTCTTATCATTGACTGGCCAAGATGATTTACGAGCTGAAGAGAAAAACAAAAAAGCTTTCATATATAGATATGAGGGCATGGTGTTAGTAATGAGTAACTTTCCCATATTTGTGGGAGATTCAGCCAGTCGAGTAAAGCGCCGGGTGATTACCGTCCCCTGCAATAATCCCGTAATTGATGTAAATGTGAATCTAGAAGAAGAGTTAGAAGGGGAATTGGCCGCATTTACCAACTACCTGTTAACCCTGGAGGACAGTTACGTTACCAGAATCTTAAAGGGTGTCAAGGACAACTCGGTTTGTACCTTAGAGTTTTGGGAAAACCGGATGAGGGTAGATAGCATTGCCTCCTGGATAAACCAACACGTAATTTATGACCCCACTGCAACCAGTGCGATCGGGGCAGATAAGAACGAGGGGGATAATGGTAAACCCACAACTTTATTTGGTTCCTACTGCTTGTATATCAAGAGAGCTGGCGGGAACACCACATCCAGCAAGAATTTTTCTCCCAATGTAATAGAACTATGTAACAGCGTCCTGGGTTGGAAAGTGGAGCGCAAAGTTACCAAAACCGGGAAGTTTATCAAAGGGTTGAGATTGCGGAGTGCTGGTAACGATGATGACATACCAACATACGACTACTTGCTAATGCAAAAGGTAGGTGTAGAATTACAAAAAAATTCTCAAGAAAGTTGTGAAAAATCCGTCACCTCTTGTAAACCCTCTACTGGAGAGGATTGTGACCCGTCACCTCACCCGTCACCCCACCCGTCACCTCAACAAGAGGCAGGGGGGCAGGGTGCAGGGGGCAGGGGGAATACTCCCTTACTCCTGCCGCTAAACGAAGTGGAGCAAGGGTCACAAGAGTCACAAGGGTCACAATCCCCATTTGAAAACTCTGCTCCTCCTCTCCCTGCTCCCCCTCCCCCTGCTCCGGAGCCTCTTCAGGGTGGTGACGGGTCGGGTGACGGGTCGGGTGACGGGTCGGGTGACGAGTCACAACCTTTTGCTGGGGCGGATTTACAAAAAGTGACGGGTGAACAGCAACTTTCTTTGAAAAAAATTTCTAAACACAATACTACCTCTGTGGATAGAGATGATTTAGTGGATATCCACCCCAGCTTTTTAAAAAATAAATCGAGAATACTCAAACTTAGAGGAATCACTGGTACCTGGCAGCTCAAGTATAAGTTTGGAAAAGAATCTATCGAAGCGATGCTTACCACCCCACAAACACAGGAGATATTCTTCAAGAATTTTCTTGAATTTAAGTATATAAATCCTGAAGATATAACCTTCAAGGACTTCAAATCTTGGAGTCGAGATGCAATTTATGACTTTGAACACAGGGAGTTATTACAGGGAAAGACTTTTGAGGTCAAGGTAGGGAGCTATGAATCAGGAAAAGGACTTGTTTACAAAGAAGTTTCTGGGTGCGAATTAGTGAGTGTTGAAGCTGGTGGGCACTTCATTTTTCAAGTACCTTCTAGGGAGCGACTCTACTCTACTTTTGACTTGGATGAATTTAAAATCGTCGAGAATCCCGAGGCACCAGTTGACCGAGATATCCCCCCAACCCAAGCATAGCTATCTCCCCAAACGTGGGTCGGAAGGACTCATCCATGATTGCTAGTATAGCTGTACCAGTAACCAAAACTAGTGCGATCGCAGTTCTACCACTCATCAGCTGTAAGTAACAAACAGTGGAATTTCAAAAATATCCTGTTCTTCGAGTTTCTCCATCTCCTCCTGGAAAATATCAAACCTCCTCTTGGACATAACAATACATCCAGCACTGCCAGGGGTATTACCATCCCAATGCACACCAAAATCACCACGCTTGCCCCCTTGGTCCGTTGTCACCTCAAAAGGAGTAAGTTTATAGAAATTTCCCTGTACACCAGGCACATGGGGCAGTGCAATCGGTCGAGTATGAACCGTCCAAGCCGGTAAACCGGGAATACGATACTCCGGTGGCAACATATGATTGCGCTTATGGAAGCCTTCCGGTTGCTGTTTCCCAGCAGTGGACGTTGCTGCAATCCAGATTTTATGGGATTGTGGACCATTTGCACCAATTGAGCATAAACGCAAGCGCCCCTGGTCTAAACCTTTATCTCTGTCAAAGTGAGCCGAGAACATTAAAAAATGATACATACTTCTTAATTTATTAAAGTAAATTAATTGCAGTTTTGATTCTTTGGGGGTCAGCCTCAATATATTTCTCAAGTACAGCAATACTCTTGTGTCCAGTGATATTCATAAGTGTTTTCAAATCAGCCCCATTCCTCCACAGTTGTGTAATGAAAGTGCGACGGGTGGAGTGAGTAGATATTCCCTTTGCGCTCAAGCCAGCCCTATCCACTGCACAGCGCAGCATCTTATCGGCGTACCGTAAAGCCATAGGTTTATCCCTATTTCGATTGGGGAATAGAAAATTACTCCCATGGGGAACCCGGTAATTTTTGAGAACTTGCAACAAAGTTTCGTGTATGGGAACTTGGCGAGTTCTTCGACTTCCATCCGGGTTAGCTTTACGGGTTCTGGCCTTGAAAGTAATTTCCTGTTTTGGTGAACCATCCTCATCAAAAACATCTGAAATTTCCAGCTTGAGAATTGCCCCCCAACGCTCACCAGTGAACCAAGCAATATCTAAAAGTAATTTATATTTATCACTATTAATTGCCTTACGAATATTTGCGTACTCTTGTGGTTTTAAAATTGCGGCCTTACCATGTCGATTGTTTTTCATAATTTAATTTTTGGCAAGTACCGGATTTATCATCTGACTGCACATATCCGGTACTTTTAATTTTCATACGACTTTTTCAATAGATTAAAACGTAGCACCAGTAAGCATTGTAGGCAATCAGTACAGGTACCGAAAATACATAAAACAGGTACTTTACGCTTGCTCAATATCCTCATAAAACTGAATCATAGATATTAATTAATTTTTTTATGACTCAGCCAACTTATGGTGATTTATTTGGAACTGGTGCAAATTTCAATGAATCTACACAGAAAATAGAAATACCTTTATCGGCTTTAGCTAGTGCGGGATTAAACGCAACAAATCCAACAGCTGTAAATGCTTTGGCAGCAATTATTAAAAACTCCCACGGATGGCTAGATGCAAACCAAGATGAACAGGTCATGGCAACTGCAAGTCTTGAGAGCATTGCCCCGGTTCCAAGGAACGAAATAGATAAAACTGAATTTAGCTATACCCTTAACTTTTACGGAAATTACCAAGCGCCAACCTTTGACCCTGACGAGGTATGAGTTTCTGTACCACTGGGGAACTAGCTAAAGTAACTCTTCCCGACGGGAATATTCAAGAATTTACAGATACTCCCATAACAATTAAATCGAAAAAATTGCCAGTAGGAGAGTTTGGAATAGCAGGAAGGCTTTACTATCAGCGTGGTGGGAGTTCTAATTTTACTTACTACAACGGACGGGTTTATGGCCCAGTTGTTGATGTTTATGTTCAACACCACGCTCCTTTTTATAGTGTTCGCTCTGTTAGTTATACAGGTTCCTATGGTCAATTTAGTCAAACACCAGGGATTAGAGTACATGGAACCTTTACCTTTGCTATTACAATTAGTGATTGGTATTTTGTACCTGACAATGGTTTTCCTTTGCGTCCAGAGTTTGAGATTACAGTTACTGGGAATTCAGGTAATCAATTATTCCAAAAAAATTACATCACAGACAATTATTCAGTTGAATGTGTTCAAGGATGTCCTCCAGGGTCGATAAGTTGTGGTAATTGTTGCTTGAATTGTAGCGATTTATTAAAAGATATTTTAAAAGTCAGAAGAAGGATACTTAATTTAAAATGACTGATACTTGCGGCGAAATCACTACGCAAATTGCCGCATTGCGAACAGATATTGCCGCATTGCAAAGCAAGTTTGTTTTAAAATCAGAATATAAAAAGCTAAAAAGTGAATTAAATCAATTAAAAATTGAGATTGCAAGGTTAAAACTGATTGAAGACAGGATTGTACAAAAGTCTGTTAACCAGGCTAGTGCTGCCATCCTTCCAAGGTTTAAACCTATTTATCTAGAATTACCCAAAATTAAACGAAGCTTAGATTTAGCCAATAAAGCCAATACAACAGCCAAAGCAGCTCAAAATACTGCTAAAGCTGCTAATAATGCCGCTAAATTTGCCCGAAATTCTGCTACATCTGCCCAAACCACTGCAACAGCTGCTAAATCAGCAGCCAAAACAGCCCAATCTACTGCAACAGCTGCTCAATCAACAGCCAAAACAGCTCAAACTACTGCAACAGCTGCTCAATCAACAGCCAAAACGGCTCAGACCACTGCAACAGCTGCTCAATCAACAGCCAAAACGGCCCAAACTACTGCTACATCTGCTCAAAAAGTAGCAGGGAAGGCCCGCGGTGCCGGATTTGGAGCTAGTAAATTGGCAAGGGAAGCCAAAAAAATAGCTGTTAGATCGACGGGAATTGCAAGAAAAGCTAATACATCAGCTAAAACCGCCACTTCAACCGCTAAAGCTGCCAATGCTACAGCCAAAATAGCTAATAGTGGAGCTAAAGCTGCTTTAGGGCGTGCCCTTTTGGTCGGGGCCCGACTACTAAATATTGCTGCAACAGTTGCTGAATTAGCGTCAAGCGTTGCAGTCCTGTTGGTTTTGGGCAACCGCATGGATAGCTTAGAATTCCGTATTGGTGCCCTCGACCGGGATTTATCAAGAGCGTTTGGGTTGTTTGGCCTATTTGCGAAAAAAAGTGATCTAAAAAATATTAAGGGTGTACGTGGACCCAAAGGAGAGAAGGGGGACAAAGGCGAACCAGGCCCTCAAGGTAAACCCGGACCTCAAGGTGTACGCGGACTTCAAGGCAGACCAGGACTCCAAGGTAAAACTGGGTTGCAAGGCAAACCCGGACTTCAGGGTAAACCCGGACTTCAAGGTAAAACTGGGTTGCAAGGCAGACCAGGACTCCAAGGTGTACGTGGACTTCAAGGCAGACCAGGACTCCAAGGTAAAACTGGGTTGCAAGGTAAACCCGGACCTCAAGGTGTACGCGGACTTCAAGGCAGACCAGGACTCCAAGGTAAAACCGGACTTCAGGGTAAACCCGGACCTCAAGGTAGAACTGGGTTGCAAGGTAAGCCAGGTCTTCAAGGTAAAACCGGACTTCAGGGTAAACCCGGACCTCAAGGTAAACCAGGTCTTCAAGGTAAAACTGGTCTTCAAGGTAAACCCGGGCCTCAAGGTAAACCCGGGCCTCAAGGTAAAACTGGTAAACGCGGAAAAATTGGTTTTCGAGGATTTACTGGTTTTCGAGGTAGGCCAGGTCCCCAAGGTAAAACTGGGCCACGAGGATTTACTGGATTTGGATTACGTGGTCGAACTGGTCCCCAAGGTAAGCGCGGATTGCGAGGGTTTACCGGACTTCAAGGTCGGACTGGTAAGCAGGGAGAAAGAGGACTACAAGGGTTTACCGGGGTTCGCGGTAGGACTGGTAAGCAGGGAGAAAGAGGATTACAAGGATTTCCTGGAGGGAGTGCACAAGTGGAATTTACGACAATTTCGGTACCAACTTTTTCACCATCACAATCAACACAAAGCTGTGATTTAACATCTGTTGAAGTGCCAGTTATCAAAGGCACAGAGACTTCAAATCAGATAATATTCCAAGGACTGGCTCATATCCAGAAAAATCAATGTGAAGCAAAGGAACCTGTTGCGGCTATTCCTCTTCACTGGCAGATTCGACCAGAAGGAAAGCGACCCCAACTAATCATCCAATTTGGTGAAGAGTTGGAGAACCAAAAAATTGGGGCCCCACACTACCCCATAACAATTCCCCATTACAAAGGTCAAAAATTACCTGGTGGTAAAAGCCCTATCCCTCCGTATATCAAGGGGAATTGGGAGGCGATTTATGTTCTAGCTGATAACAGCAAAATTACTGTTCACGCCAAAGATGAAAAGGAAGCCAAAAAGGTAATTAACTCCATACTCCCACTAATAAAACCTGACATGATGGTTGGTAGTAGTTATGGCAAAAGTGGATTTATCACAACTGACAGTCCATTAAAGGAAGTTAAGGTAATTGCCAAAATTGGTAAATATTTTTCTCAAGGTCAAAAGAATAACCTTCCAGATTGGATAGTTAAACTCTATGAGTGATAAAAGGCCCGCACTAAAAAATTACTGGACAGCAGCCAATAATTTGCAAAATCTTATACCTGTAAAGGAATACGCCAAGCGCAATTACTCTCACCCCAATACGGTTAGGAGTTATGCCCGTCGGGGTCTAATTGTGGGAATCAAAATTGGTGGACGGTGGTATATACGGGTATCTCCTATCGACCCTTAAGCCTCGATAACCCATTTATGCGATTGCTCTACCCCCTGCTGTGAAGGTTGGGTTAGCTTTGGTTGTATTGCACAAATTCAGATTTTCAAAAATTCAAATATGGCAGTTTTAAATCCTGGAACTGGTGGGACTTTGATTTCTACCACCTATGAGGGGGCTTTTGTAGAAGCTTGTCAATTACTACAAAACGCGGAAAGCGATACAGATAATATCGCTGTTAACTATTTTACTGGCGATAATACCGTACAGATTGCAGGGACTTTCCCCATGGTTCAATCTGTAGATACGAATGGCAAACCAATCTTCTCTACTACTGAGTTTGTAACTGCTACCTTTGCTAATGGTGGTGGGGATGTTAAATCTACTAATCTTCCTAATGCTGTACTAGAGCTTGCTCAACAGCTCCAAGTCAAAGAGAAATCCGAGGCTGATTCGAGCAATAATGTACAAATTACCTACGACACTGAAACTGAGATTATTACTATTGCAGCTCAATTGGGTGTCGCTTTTTCTGTTAATTCTACAGATGGCAGTACTAAAGTTCTAACTTCTGCTTACTTGGCGTAGTTGGTTGAATAAGTAGGAGGTAAAAATAATGGCTGAAGAGAAAAAAACTGGCACCGATCCAGTTGGAAGTGATGGCCCTGGTGGTGCTTCAGAAGTTGATGTGACAAAATACGCCACGTTTCAGACGTTGGACACTAATCATCAATTTGTGGCACCTGTGGCTAAATATAAGGACGTTGCCGATGAATTAGGCATCAAAAATGTCGAAACCGACAAGGAAACAAGAAAGAAGGGTATAAAGCTCAAACAAGGTACGGGCTTTATTTATCTGTCTGTTGGCTTGAAGGGTGGCGGTACCCTGAAACTGGTTTGTGCTTTCAATAAACTGGGAACGGCTTTGACAGCCCTTATTGGTCAGAAAGTTTACGGCAAGGAAGTTGAAAGGGTGAGGATTCCTCGCCGACGGGTTCTAGTCTAATGATTGATTTTGACTTACGCACCTGGGATTTAGTTGCTAGAAAGACTTACAAGGGTAAGCCAATAGCTGGTACTTCTAATTGGGAACAGATACCAATTCAGTTTGTATCAATTAAATATCCTCTGTGCGTAGTCAAAATCCAAAATAAATACGCTGCTGGCAACTGGAAGCATGGGGGTAAGGTAACTGTTCTCACACAAGGGGTTAAGTTGACTAGCCAAAGTGTGGAGTTAAACTTACCTACCCTGGTCAAAATAGATGAGTTGGCTAACAATTATCAACTTAAATTCTGGTTTCCTTGGTGGCATGCACAGATAATATTGGAAGTTTGGCAGAAGGTTCCACAAGCAGAAGAATAAACAAATTTTTAAATAATCAAATTGTGAATATTGATATTGCGATCGCTGGGTTAATTATTACTGGAGCTGGTTTCGTCCTTAAAATTATTGCTGAGATTAAGTCTGAGCTAAAACAATCTTATGACCGTGAAGCCCTCCAGAATCAAAGGATTGATAATTGTTTACATCAAATTGATTTATTAAAAAGTAAATTTGATGGGCAAAATGATAAATATTTATTGCTTGCAAAAGGGCTTCAGGAAAGAATTGAGCATAATCGGAGGCGATTATTTGAAGAGATTGCCCGGATTAATCCGAAAAATAATTAATCTGAATATTAATGATTACATAAAATTAAAATCCATCTGGGGATGAAATCCTAATTGCGAGTACACTAGGGAAGATTCATTTTCAGGTAAATTTATCGCCAACTGTCCTATAAGTAAAGCTGATTATTCTTGGTGAATTTAGGCTAATTTTAGGCTAATTTTAGGCTAGCCCTGCAATTAAGCCCCTCTGTGGTGGAGAGCCCAGGGGCTGTAACCCTTGTTATGACTGGTATCGGGTTATGATGCTTCAACTGTTGACACGAGGATTTACAGGCACCGTGACTAGCAAACGATCGCACTTGATTTCGCAAGATAAATGTCCATAATTCTTGCTGTGCAAGAATTATGGACACATAAGTATTGCATATAGTGGTTTGCCAGGTAGAGAAGAGGTAAATTATCTTCTGCTCTACCTAAAATGAAGGTTTCTAACTGCTGTAGTAGTTGCTCAATCTCGTCTGCGGCTTCTGCAAGGGCTGCTTTTCTAGGAGTGGACAACAACTAGA
>JASJCX010000076.1 GCA_030065255.1 Calothrix sp. MO_167.B42
TTTTCAAACTCCAAAAGCCCTCAGGCTAAAGCCTGGGGCTACACGATCAAAGCCCACCTGCGTGGGCTAAAAACCTTGATTTTCCCTAGTCCGCGCAGGCGGACTTTGTGCGTATAGCCGCACCCTTCTAGGGTGACGGCTACTTTGAAAACACGCCCTAGTGGTTCATCGCATAAAATATGACGGGATTTATATCACACCCGCCTGGGGTTTTCAACCCCGGGCGGATGTAATAAAAAACCCATCAGAATTAATGGGACAGAATACTAGCTGCTATTTAAACTAAGCTTTTGACCCTTCCGGCAGAGCATGGGGAAAAGGGTCTGGATCTGGCAAGGGATCGGGCCCAGGATCGCCAATAGTTATGGCAAGGGGAATTTGTTCATCGGCAAACAATGCTGCAACTTGAGCAGATTCTTTGCTGATTATTGCAGTCTGCTCTGCTTCAGATAAACCCACGTCTTCCATTAGGGTTCTGGGATCATTGATGAAAACACTTTGTTTCTTGGGGTCAAGTGCTAAATCTGTTAATAAATCAAATAGCTTACTCATAAGATGCTCTCCTAATTTTGAACTACTAGTGAATAATTTACGCTAATAGTTGTTGATTTTCCCCAGTCAATTTCCTTGAGATAAGAGTTTTAGTCATATTTAGTCATATTTTCAAATAGCTACTAATCTTCCCTCATCTGACAATCCCCTACATATTTCGCATCTTTCGTCCTCTGAGAGAACTGGAGTTTGATACAGCCTTTCTACCATGTAGTCAGGATCGATTATGGCAGCAAGGTCTCGATAGGGCTTGGCTGTGCCAATAACACCTTCTCCCTGCAAAATACAGCTGAGGTCACTGAGCAAGAAAAGGGCACTGCTACTGACTTCTATAGATCCAAAATTTTGCCATAACCATAACTGTGGATCATCTTCAACACCCCGATCCGGATTTTTGATCACACCATTGAGAACAGCTTTTGTTAATTTATGTTTTTCCCCTGCTTCTTTTTGTATTAACTCTAATTCGTTAGAATCAACTTTCCCCGCAGCAATGAGATTTCGCAATATCCTCTGAAGCAGATCAAAAAATTCTGGCTCTGCATCTTTAAAGAATTTTTTGACTTGTTTTTCAATTTTTTTAATGTCATTTGGGTCTGATAAAGTTCCCCCCTGCTTTTCCTTGGCTTGGTTAGCTTCAATTACAATCAGCATTAGTTGAGCGATCAAGTCATATGGTCTGAACACCAAGGCTTCTTTGGCACAAGCGATTGCCCTAACGTAGTGCCTATTCTTCTTATCTTCGTCTTCTTGTTGCTTCGTCAAATAGAAATGGAGAAATGCATGCTCGTGCAGATTTACTCTCCTACTGTCTGCCAATGGAACAGGAGAAGAAGAGTTTTGTAAAACTCCAATTTCCGGAGCTATTACTATCAAAGTTCCCAAATCCCAGAATGAATCCTCATATTCTTGCTGCAATCTATAAACCGTTGACCGCATGCCCCATGCCCAGGCATATGTGGGGATAAGTTCAATTGCTCTGTTCAGGCAATCCAAAGCTATAGAGTCACAATTAGTTCGTGGTTTAGTTCTCCTCGAATCGAGGGTAGATTTGATATTCTCAGGTATTTGTAGGCGGTAGGTTGCTCCCAAATGAGCTAATGCCCAGGCATAGTTACTGTTTTCCGGCTTTTCAGCATCAATTGCGATCTTAAAATGTTCTATGGCTAATGTAATATACTTTTCCTTACTTTCTTTATATTCAGTAATTGCTCTGAGGCGATATGTTTCCCCTAGCTGTGCATGGGCCCAGAGATACTTATCATTCTCTGCAATGGCTTTTTTTAAATAATCTTCTGCTTTGCCATAATCTAGCAACTGGTAGTAAGTCGTTCCTAGGTGGGCATTAATCCAAGCATTGTCTGGATACTTGTCTAGGAGTTGTGTAAAAATCTCGATCACATCTTGATATGCGTCTGATAAACGCAGAGTTTCTGCTTTTTGAGCCATTGCCCAATGTTTTTGATTCATGTCACAATTTTTCCTTGGCTTTGACTTTATATTTATTTAATATTTAAAACTTAATTCCTGGAAATTTTTTGTCTCAAAAGCTTAATTAGTAACTAATGCCTGGGTTCTCGAATCATGCCGCCAATTTGCCCAAGCTGGATCGTGGTCAGCAGCTAACTCAATGGCTTCATCATTAAGAGGAATGGCTTCTTGTAGGTATTGCCATGCTTGTTCGCATTTATCTTCCAATATTGCTAAACCACTGAGTCTGTATAAAATATCTCCTCTATCCCCCGTCTCCCCTTGGGAGAGTAATGCCGATCGCGATCGCTCAATGTCGATTTTTGCTGCATCCAATCCTTGCCAACGTGCCTTAGATACCGCAATACAGTACAAGGCTGTGGTATCATCGGGAACCTGTTGCAATCTCTGCTGGGAACAGGCGATGGCCTGGGAATATTGACCGTCATAACAAAGGAGCAACGCCTTCTCAGTTAACCAATTTTTCTCAAATATGTTTTCGTCCAGGGGAATTACTCGGTCGAAATCAATGAGGGATTCTTTGTAGCACTTCATCAATTCATAGACGCGGCAACGATAACCAATTGCCCAAATGTAATCCGGCTTTAGTTCAATGGCTCTTGTCAAATCAGCCAATGCCATTGTGTAATGGGCTTCTCCCATGAAGCGGTAGGTTACACCCCGATGAGCTATAGCCCAAGTATAGTTAGGATTTAGCTCAATAGCCTGGTTAAAATCAGCTATGGCTGATTCATAGCGTTGCACCTGAAAATAAGTTTGCCCACGATGAGCCAAAGCCCAAGTATAATCAGGATTTAGCCCAATAGCCTGATTAAAATCCCCCAAGGCTGATGCCAAATCTCCCCTCAATCGATGGGTTTCACCCCGTTGAGCTAGAGCCTGAGACCGATCGGATTTTTCTGCGATCGCTCGGTTCACATCGGACAAAGTTTGTTCATAGTACTCCATTATATACTTGTTTCTCCTGTAGGTTTTTTGGCAAAACAATACCTAAACGCGCCATCATTTCCCTATCCACAGGTGCTAAATCCTTGGGCGGAACACAAAGTGTCGATACCTGGGTCACATTACTCTGGGGTAACTTGGACAGGGGAGTACGCTGGATAACTGGTTGACAAACTGGATAATAAACCGCTGCTTCGTAAACAATTACTTCATGGTCAGCTTCATAATGTTTCTCTAACTCCTCAGTTAATATAGTTAGGGGATAAAAGTGTTTCCCCGGCTGATAAAAACCAAGATTGCCGAGCATACCAATTTGCCACAAAATCAAGGCACTACCAGTGTCGAATCTGCGCCGTCTAATCAAAAAATCCGTTGCTTCAAAACTCTGACACCCGTTCCTACCAGGATCGATACCAAGGTCAGCAAATAAACAATCTTCAGCAGAAATTCCAGGGAACATTTGGGCTGGGAAACCTGCATGGCGCACTTGCTTCATTGCTGCATGGGCTGGATCAGCAAACACACCAGGATGACCGTAAAAAACAGCACAAACATTTAACTCCTGACGAACTTCTGTCAAAATCCTGTCAGCCATTTCCTGATAGGTGTCTTTGCGCCTTTGATTGTCCGTGTTATATGGTAGAGCTTCTGCTGTGGGATTTAATTCTTTAAGCCATTTAGCTGTGACTGGATCGGCCAAGGCATACAGAACCTTATCAGCTTGTTCTATACAAGCTTTTGCTCCCAGGGTCAAATGACTGACAAATTGAATCCCCATACCGACAACCGTTAAGGAACCATTTCTGGAGTTCAATTTCTCCTTCATCTTAGAATCGGAGTTTTCCATTGGAGCCACAGAGTTTGAACTGCTATTTTATGAAGTATTAGTTTTAGTTGTTTCCTCCAAAAATAAGATAGTACTTCTAGTTACACCAAGTGCATTTGTTTACAAATCTACTTGAAACTTTGATTAAAAATATATAGTCGGGTTATAACCTTATTTTTAACCCTGGTTCTCAAGTTGACATTAAAATCCGTCCCCAAGCTTTAAAATTAAAACTCAATTTTTAGGATTGTAATTTCAGCTCCAGCATAATACCCACTAGAAGAAGAATAAAACTTTAGTTTATTGTTACATCTTGTGTAAGTATATTCCCCAGTCTAAACGCATTTTTAGCGACTGAATCTCATATTGACTACCTCAAAACCCCATAAAAATCTCATAAAAAACTCATAAAAAAACCAATAAATAAGATATGTAAAAATCTATCTAAAAACCTATCTAAAAAAATGTATGCTTATAAGTCTGTCATTCAAAACCAATAGATAATCATTAGTCTATGGGGGGGATGATGTACAAATGCAATGTTGCTTTTCCTTGTTGGTAAAAAACTGTCGATACAATTCACAACCTGCCATCGCTTCAGAACCTGATAGTTTAATCAATCCCATGCTGCTTAACTTGTGAGTCAGGGTTGGACTTAAATAAACAGGTTCAGTGGCATTAAAAACTTTATACAGGGCTTGGACTAATTCAGGTTGTTTTTCCAATGTTACCCAATGACGCTGTAGGTGGTGGGAGTAAATTCCCGTTGCATTGGCAGCTGTTTCTATTAATTGTGATAGATTTATCTTCCCTTGATTAAGATGATAGAGGGCTAAATGTACCAATGCTGGATGTCCCTCAACCACCGCCATTAACTGTTCGGCTTCTTGCCCATCTTCCCAGTCAAGTCCATAGCGCCGGGCTAGCTCCCGTACCTCAACCGGGGTAAAATAGTTTAACTGAATTGGTAGCCCCACATTGAAGGGGGACTGATCTAAATCCAAAGGAACATAAATGTCTGTTGAATGAACTACAAGCAGACGCAGTTTTCGCCACACGGGCAATCTTTTGGTTTCTTCGTACCAAGAACGCAACAAAGGTAAAAAATCCTTGGCGATTCGGGGATACTCAAAAACCCGGTTAGTCTCATCGAAAGCCAAAACAAGAGGTGCATCAATTGACTCAAGTATGTAGTCTTGTAAGAAGAGGGTGCAGCTAATTTTACTTCCCATATCTTCATCCCAATACTCGTCTAGCATTGGCTTAAACTGAAGCTGGCGAGCAATGTTAGCACACAACCAGCGCAAAAACTGATTCAAATTACTGACAACTTCATGTTCGACTTGTTCTAAGTTTAAGCTGACGGTGCAGTACCCCAGGCGGTTTCCATAGTCAATAATTCTCAGTAGCAGTGAAGTTTTACCCATTTCCCTGGGAGCCTTAACCCTGATTAAAGCTCCTGGTTTCCTAATTTCTTGATAAATTTTTTCTTCAATTATCGAGCGTTTGAGGTAAAAAGGTGAGTTAAGAGAAATTGATCCACTGGGATAATCAGGTAACTTATCTGGATCGACTACTGGCGAAATTAATAATTCCTTGGGTATCAAAGATTCTGTAGACTCAACTTGAGTTCCTGCATAATACTCCAGCAGTGTTCTACAGTTTTTCTTGTTAACACGTTCACCAATGAGTTCAGAGAGTCGGTGGTACAACTCTGGAGCAACAACGTTGGTAAAGTAACCAGGACTATAACCAGCCTCTATCGCTATTTGGTTGTAAGTTCTGTACTGCCAAATACCACGCAAAATGATAATTTCTGTAGAATTCAGGGGATGATTTTGGCTTCTAACTAGTTGATGGTCAATAATTTCAATGAGAAAATTTAGATTCATAGAAAGTACATGGTTATTGTTGCTCTTTGATTAATTCGCTCCATTTTTGCAAATGTTCTGTGGGAGTTTTTGTTGATGAAACTTAATATGACCAATGAGTTATACTTTGACCGGTTGAAACCTAGAGTTTTGTAAATGCCTGAAATCCAAGATTCAATCAGCCCTTGAGCTTTTTTTGCTTATCAGTATTAGCAGTGCCAGTGCAGTTAGAGATTGCTGCCTTAAAGTCAGCAAAATTAGGAGCATGGTACCTATGAGTATAAACATTCATTTCCCATAAATAAACTTCCGAAAACCCTCAATCAAATTTAACTATGAAGAATATTCGGGTAGGTAACATAAAGTTATACAAGTGTACTCAATTAGTTTGATATAATTTTTTACCAATTTCCATCTACAGTACTTAGTGCTTTTTGCTACATTGTTGCACGGCGTATTTATACAAAATCACTTGTTTTCTAGTCATAAATAGTACAGTGCCTTTGAATGAAGATAGGTTTCATCTGTAATCGTATATTATTTACTTACTTAGTAACTGCACTACTACCCTTAAGGCATATCAGTCGCTTTAGACCGAAGACGAACGGATAAATATTTTTGTAAAACACCATAAAAATCTTAAGTATGCTCAATGTGCAAATTACGCTGTGTTAAGTTAAAATTAATACTAATATTTGACCATTAAATGGGTCATTTTTATATTATTTTTTATTAAAAATATATATAGTTTTTCCCTTGTATTAGATACAACATCATCAACATATGCTTTAACCGTCTATGAGCGAGCGGGGAGTATCAAAGTCAGTTGACTGCTCCCCTGCCTTAAGGCTAGGGGATTCTAAAAGGATGCTACACAACAGGCGCTTTAGCCTGGTTGTTTCGCTTCTTCTTAGCTGTCACCCAAATATAAATCCGGGTGGGGTGAGTCAAAGCACCCCTACACACTCCACTCGAATCAAGTCCAAGTGTTGTGCTTACCTTATGGATAATATTGGCTGCACCATTACAATCTGCATTGATGTACCAGTTCATTAGCTGTGCGGAACAATCCACGTTTAATTCTACGACCAGAAGATTTCCAATCATCGGGTTTCTCACCGTGTTTTGGTAGGGTGTCACCATCAAGAAATGATGCTGCTGAGGTGTTTGCTTCTTCTGTTTCCATAAACTCAATAGAGACGGACAGGATAAATCCCACCGTCTCGGGTTTCATCCCCTGTCTAAAGCACGAAATATGCAACTATGTTGCTCTTGCTTAGGGGCTTTCACCCTCTCGTTACACTTCTGGTAAGATATTGTGTGACTCAAACAGATTGATTTTAGATTGCGATCGCCCGAGTCACATCAAATTCGTTTGTTTACTTATGGTATTTACAAGCCTTACCCTAACTAACACAACCCCCTGGTTACTTTAAAAAAACGAGGGTTGAGCTATCTATGGCAGTTAGAGAACAACTTGATTTGATATCAATCTAAAAGTCAGCCTTTCCAGATAAAAGCATAATAGCAACAGCATGGCAAATCTCACACCCAATCCCAGCTTCAGTTTGACAATTCGCATCGAAATACCTAATCGCATTGGCATGTTGGCTAGTGTCACTAATGCGATCGCATCTAGTGGTGGTAATCTGGGACAAATTGATTTAATTGAGCAAACCAGGAAAATTTCGACTCGGGATATCACCGTTGATGCTGCGAGTACGGAACAAGCTGAGAAAATTATGCAAGCAGTCAAGGCTTTACCTGATATTAAGGTACTAAATGTCTACGATCGCACCTTTAATTTACACCGGGGGGGCAAAATTAGTATTGCTAGTCGCATTCACCTCAAAAGCGTTTCTGACTTGGCAATGGCTTATACTCCAGGGGTAGGTAGAATCTGTAGTGCGATCGCTCAAAATCCAGAGGAAGTATACAACCTGACTGTTAAACAAAACATGGTTGCAATTGTTACCGATGGCAGTGCTGTGTTGGGTTTGGGCAATTTGGGACCAGCAGCAGCTTTACCTGTCATGGAAGGGAAAGCTATGCTATTTAAGGAGTTTGCCGGTATTGATGCTTTCCCCATCTGTGTAGATAGTCAAGATACAGATGAAATTGTCCGTACTGTGAAGAATATTGCCCCTGTGTTTGGGGGTGTAAACTTGGAGGATATTGCTGCTCCCCGTTGTTTTGAAATTGAAGCTAGACTCAGACAAGAATTAGATATTCCCGTATTTCATGACGATCAACATGGTACGGCCATCGTCACCTTGGCGGCTTTAGTAAATGCTTTGAAGTTAGTACATAAACCCATAGAAGAAGTCCGCATTATAATTAATGGTGCTGGAGCTGCTGGGGTTGCAGTAGCGCGGTTACTGCGCAAAGCTGGAGCAGAAACTATTTGGATGTGTGATTCCCAAGGAATTATTTCCAGCAGTCGTTCCCATTTAACCCCAGAAAAGCAGGAATTTGCCGTTAAAGCCCAAGGTGCTTTAGCTGGTGCGATGCAAGGGGCTGATGTGTTTATTGGATTGAGTGCCCCAGGAGTACTCACCCCAGATATGGTGAAATCTATGGCGAAAGATCCCATTGTTTTTGCCATGGCAAATCCCATTCCCGAGATTCAACCAGAGTTAATTTACAACGATGTTGCTGTTATTGCTACTGGCCGCAGCGACTATCCCAATCAAATTAATAATGTCTTAGCTTTCCCTGGGGTATTTCGCGGTGCATTAGATTGTCGGGCTGCTACCATTACTACTACTATGTACCTAGAAGCGGCAAATGCGATCGCTTCATTAATTAAACCTTCTGATTTAGATCGGGAACATATAATTCCTTCTGTGTTCGATGAGCGGGTGGCTACGGTTGTGGCTGGTGCAGTCCAACGGGCTGCTCGTCAGGAGGGTATTGCTAGTTGCTGATCACGGATTACACGGATTGCACGGATTTTTGGAATTTAGTTTTTACGGATTAAATATTGCATTGCTGGTTCCATTTACTATGAAATTCCTGCAATAATGCGATCGCTTGTTCAAAGGTATCTACACAATGAGGTATCTTCATGTCAGCAGGACTTGCCATTGGGGGTGTGGCATTTACCATATATTCTTCTGTCCATTGGAGGAAATCTGACCACATATGCCCTACCATAATTAAGGGTTTATCATGTAGTTGACGCACTTGTAGTAATTGCCAAATCATCAATGCTTCCAAAGCTGTACCAATACCCCCTGGTACAACAACGAAGGCGTTAGAAAGTAGGACAAAGTGATGTAGCCTGGTGAAAAATGTCTGATGCTGATAAACCTGTTCGACAAAGGGGTTTGTTTCCTGTTCAAAGTCTAAATCTACGCGAATACCGATGGATTTAGTTCGGTCTGCGGGGTCAGCAATTACACTCCCTTCGTTAGCTGCCTGCATTAATCCCGGTCCTCCCCCTGTGACGATATCACACCCCATGGCAGTTAATTCACTGGCAAGATTACGTACTCCTACATATACCGGATGTTCTGGTTTTAACCTTGCAGAACCGAAAATTGTTACCCGATAGCGATCGCATTGAGGAGGACTGATGGTAGTTAGGTTATTAACAACTTTCCATAGTCCCAGAATAGAATTTTCTATGACTTGGAAAGATGCTTGTGCATCGTAAATACTGACAGTGTTTGATTTTTGCGGTGGAGAAGAGTCGGGATTTTCTAGATTGCGATCGCTCATTTATAATATAGGATTACTAGTTTGGGCTTACCAGTCTTGAATTAAACAATAAACTATCCGTTGGTAAAGATAATTGTGACATATGGAAGCTTAAAAAGCTGATACGGTAGGTTTTTCACAATCTAAAATCTTATATTAAACGATAAATTGTGAATCACGAGAATGCTTTAACATGAAAAATAGAATCATCAATGATCAATAATTCTTTAATGGTATAAGCTCCCAGATTTATCTATCCGTATTATCTATTTTTCAAAATCTAAAATAGACAACGGATAACGAATTATCTGTTTTTCAAAATCTAAAATCCAAAATTAAATGACTCTTATCACTGCAAAATGGACAATTGACGACTATCATCGCATGATTGATGCTGGGATTTTGTGCGAACGCAAAGTAGAATTACTCAAGGGAGAAATTGTCGAAATGTCGCCAGAAGGGGAACCTCATGCTTATTGTAGTAGTGAAGCTGGCGAGTATTTAATGGAGTTATTAGGTAAGCGTGCTACAATTCGCCAAGCAAAGCCTATCACATTACCGAACGATTCCGAACCAGAACCAGATATAGCCATAGTTCAACGTTTAGGAAGGGATTACCGAGAGCATCACCCCTATCCGGAAAATGTTTTTTGGCTGATTGAGTATGCAGACTCCAGTTTAGAGAAAGATTTAGAAAGAAAAAGTAAAATTTACGCCGAAGTTGGTATCCCTGAGTATTGGGTTGTTAATCTCAAAAAATTACATTTAGTGGTGTTTCGAGAACCATTAGATGGAGATTACGCCAACAAATTTACACTCTCTAAGAGCATAATTCAACCCTTGGCGTTTCCTGATGTTTCTGTTTCGGTAGAGCACATTATCAATAAATAATTTTTGTCCCAATTATTTTAGATATGTCATTGCGACGTAAGGAAGCAATCCCAAAGTCCTGTTATAAAACTACGATTCTCAAAGTAGGCAGGGTCTACTATTAAAATAAGAGTTTTTAAACAAATTTTGTACTGCAATAAATTTTAGGAAAAATTTCAATTTAAACCATGTGGAATGATATTGATACCCATATTAGCCAGGTAACTGGGGAAAAATTCCAATCTGCACAACGGCGCTCGGTGGGCGGTGGATGTATAAATCAAGGTTACGCTGTATCCAATGACAAACAAACTTACTTTGTCAAACTTAACCAAGCTTCCCAAATTGCCATGTTTGAAGCGGAAGCCTTGGGTTTGCAACAAATGTTTGATACCGCTACTATCCGCGTTCCCCAACCTATTTGTACGGGTACAGCAGGTAATTCATGTTACATAGTTTTGTCCTGGTTGGAAATGGGAGGTGGTAAGAGCCAATCCTCCCTAGAAATGGGACGAAAGCTAGCCGCAATGCACAAAACCACTAGCTCCAAAGGCTTTGGTTGGGATATGAATAATACCATTGGTTCCACACCCCAAATCAATGATTGGACGGAGGACTGGGGGGAATTTTATACCCAACATCGCCTTGGCTATCAATTTAAATTAGGGAAAAGAAGAGGGGGACATTTTCCCCAGGCTGGGGAGTTATTAGCAGCTATCCCCGAATTATTAGCCGGACACGAACCGCAACCATCATTAGTGCATGGGGACTTGTGGGGTGGTAACGCTGGTTGTACAGTGGAGGGAGAACCAGTGATTTTTGACCCTGCAACTTATTTTGGCGATCGTGAAGTTGATATTGCCATGACGGAACTTTTCGGTGGTTTCCCTAGGGGATTTTATCAGGGATATAACGAGGTATTTCCTTTAGATTCTGGATACGAAAGTCGGAAAAATCTCTACAATTTATACCACGTTGTTAATCATTTCAATTTGTTTGGTGGTAGTTATGAATCCCAGACTAATAGTATGATTAGCAGGATTTTACGGTGATTATTTTCATTCATTGTAGAATTGCGATCGCAAGGGGAGTATACTAATTTTTGGGCAATACCCTAGAAGGATATCGCTACACGAGCAAAACCCACCTGCGTGGGTTAAGGGGAATTGATAAAGTTTTTCATTTGAATAGAATACAAACATAATAAGCGTAATTTTTATTACTATAGATTTACATCGCACAAAATTGTATTTTACCCAAACTAAAATTGCTATATTAGCCCACGCAGGTGGGCTTTGTCCGTGTAGCCCTAGGCTTTAGCCTAAGGGCTTTTTCAAAAATTGGCATGCTCCCATCGCACAAAGCCTTAGTTAAGTAAATACTAGTAATGTCCGGAATCTACTAGGCTGTTTTGTAGCTATAAATACGTAAAAGCTGAGGTGTGCTAATGAGTTGTTTCATGTTTAGCCACCGTTGTCAATAACTCTTCTCAAGAAAATTGCAGTCAAGGAGTATTGTAATGCTACAGAAAGACTGGAAATATAGAACAGCCATATTTATGGTTCTAGGTATGCTAGGGGCGATAACTTTATTTACTTTTACAAGTATAAAAGCACCTGCTCAAACTCCATCACCATCACCAACTCCACCCGCGACTTCTGATTCTCAAAATCCGGTTAACGATCGAATAATAGATCAAAGCGACCCAACGTTAGACGGCTCAGTAAATACTCAAAATTCACGTTCACGTGTACGTCAGAATCAAGCACGTAGTTCATATACAAGAAGAAGAGTGCGAAATTACACTCAGAGATTACCTGTAATTTGTTCTACACCAATCGGGAAATTAATTCCATGGAAATGCCCTAACAGGTAGAGAAAAATATTTTTAAGTTTGAACTAATGTGAGTTTTCCTAGTCAATAAAATGTAGTTAATGATTATTGTTATGCTAAAAAATGGGTGGAAATATACAGCAGCTATATTCACTATTTTTGCGATAGTAGGAGAATTAAACTTACCTTTTTTCAGCAGTGTAAAAGTATTTGCTCAAACTCCACCAGATGCTCAATGCACAGATGTCAAGATTAAACTTTATATTTGGCAACTACAACAAGGCTCACCTTCTGTTTTCAATGCACTTGTAGACTGTAATTCTAAAGCTGTACCTGCGTTGACTAGAGCTTTGGATAGTGAGGATAATAACGTGCGGATAATTGCGATCGCTGCACTGGGTGAAATTGGAACAAATGCAGCATCAGCAGAACCCAAGTTAAGAGGGTTACTTCGTGACAAGAATGATGATGTAAGGGCAATCACTAATGATGCACTAAGTAAAATTACTGAAGAAGAAGAAGAGCTAGCTAGTGGTACAACTTTTATCAGAGGTACTATCAATACAGACAAGGTAAAACCACTTGTAATATGTCGCATTCCAGTAATATCAAATGTACTGAAATGGAAATGTCCTAAGAAGGATATTCGCAAAGATAAAAAACCACAATCGGATCAACAACAAAACTCGGTTAACAGTTCCACTACTTCTCCAGGAAGTCAAAAAACTAAATAACCATGAGTAAGTTTTAAATCAAACACTAGCCTTATGGAAGATTAAATATACACAATTTTAATATAAGATTCATTGGTTTCACGGATAAATAGCAATGGCATATGAATTTCACCATACTAATTTAAGAGGCACAGATTTCCGAGGAAAAAATCTCACAGGAGCCAACTTTAGTAATGCTGACATCCGGGGTGCTGATTTCAGCAATGCGATTCTGATTGGCGCGAATTTCAGTAATGCTAAAGCTGGCTTATCAACTTCTAAAACTATTACCTTTGTCATATTTTTACTAGTTGTATCATTATTTGCTGGATTACTTGCAGGTTATGCGGGTGCTTTTATTGGCGATCTATTGAGTCATGCAAGTGATGCCGCCAATGCCTTTGGGGTTATAGTTGTAATTACCCTTGTAATTCTATTTATCGTTGTTTCCGGTTATGGCTTAGGTGTGACACTGGCGATACTAACTACCGTAGTTTCTACCATGTTGGTGATCGCATTGGCATTATTTCCAGAAAATGAAACTGGAGAAAATTTAGTAATTGGTGCAGTCTTTTCCACCATTGCTTTAGCTGGAATGCTCACAGGTTTAATAAATATGGCTGTAGCTGTAGCTGTAGCCAGAATTATGGCTTTACCAGCACCCATAATTTGCACCACATTTACTGCTTTGATTGGTGTAATTCTTGGTGTTTTATTCGGAGTTAAAACAGAAATAAATGGCACCGAATTTAGTTCGATGGATTTAGCAGTCGCTCTAGTAGTTGCCTCATTAGTTGGGTTAACAACTATCATATTCGGTATATATATAGGTTGGCTGGCAATATCTGGGAACAAGAAATACTCCTTAATTAAAGACTTAGCAGTTGGTATTGTCGCTCGTGGCGGCACAAAATTTTGTGGTGCCAACTTAACAGATACAGATTTTACCCAAGCTACCCTCAAAAGTGTAGATTTCAGACAAGCTAATCTCACTCGTACCTGCTGGTTTCATGCTGAACATTTGGATAATGCACGTCTTGAAGGTACATATTTACAATACTCCAAAGTCCGGCAATTACTTATTACTAAAGATGGTCGAGATGGAAACTTTGATTTCCTCAATTTACGAGGATTAAATCTAAAAGATGCTAACCTCCAAGATACCAGTTTTATCGGTACAGATTTGAGTGAATCTACTTTAGAAAATGCTAATTTATCAGGTGCCAAACTAGCACAATCCCAGCTATATCAAGCTAATTTAAATAGTGCTTGCCTCACGGGAGCTTATATTCAAAATTGGGGAATTTCCACTGATACTCAGCTAGAAAGTATCGAGTGTGAATACATTTATATGCAACTCCCAACTAGGGAAGATCCCGATCCTTGCCGTAAACCAGATAATCGCCAGGAAACCTTTCAACCAGAGGACTTTACAGATTTTATTGCCCCCATTATTAAAACTTTGGACTTATATAAAACTCAAAATGCCGATCCTCGCCATGTAGGTAGTAAATTTAAAAGCCTTGATTTACTTCACTACGAAGGAATTGACCCCACAGCAGCAGCTATTGCCATTATCCAGTTAGCAGAAAAAAACCCCGATGCAGATGTACAAATTGTGGCATTAGAAGGTAGGGGCGAAGAAAAAATCCGCCTACAAGCTATAGTCTCAGGTGATGCAAATCCCTCAGAATTAAACCGGGAATATTTTGAAAAATATCGAGAAATTCAATCTTTACCATATAGTGATTTGCAAACCTTAATGGTAGGCATAAAAGAAAAAGATGAACGGATTCGTAGCTTAGAAAATTTGTTAGAAAATGCTACCCATCAACGCAAATTTTATGTAGAAACTACTCAACCACAAGTAGCACCAGCTAGTTCAATTAAAATTATGTTTTTAGCATCAGATCCCACTGATGCTGCTCGCCTGCGATTGGGACAAGAATTACGGGATATTAAACAAAGGTTAAAACTAGCCAAACAGCGAGACAGATTTATTCTCCAGCAACAAATGTCTGTACGTTCTGGGGATATCAGTCAGGCATTACTGGAATTTGAACCAATGATTGTACATTTCTCTGGCCATGGCACAAGTAATGGTGAACTTTGCTTTGAGAATGAATTGGGAACAATCCAACCTGTAAAACCTGAAGCCTTAGCTGCATTGTTTGCCCTTGTCAGTCAACAAGTCAAATGTGTTGTTCTCAATGCTTGTTACTCAGAAACTCAAGCCAAAGCAATTGCCGAACATATTCAATTTGTCATTGGCATGAATCAAGCCATTGGGGATAAAGCTGCGATCGCATTTGCTGTAGGATTTTATACGGCTATTGGAGCCAATCGTCCCATTCCCCAAGCTTATCAGTTTGGCTGTACCCAAATTCAACTCGAAGGTATTCCCGAGAATTTAACCCCTGTTTTGTATGAAAAACAATAAGCCTACTCTCAAACACGTAAAAATCTTTCCCTCTCCTTAATAAGGAGAGGGATGTCCGTCAGGACAGGGTGAGGTTTTCGGTGAGAATCTTAGTCAACCCAGATCCCCGACTTTTTTCAAAAAGTCGGGGATCTTAATTGCTCACCAATAACTACAACTTAGTACCACACTCCGGACAAAAACTATTGCTGGGAGGATTTTTAGCACCACAATTACTGCAATAAACTGGCTCAATATCTGGCTTCACAGTCGGCTTAGGTAAGCCCAACATTTGAGCATTACTCTTACCGGGGGCTATCATGGGATAGCAATTTTCATCCTTGGTAACATAAACATCCAAAATTACCGGACAATCAGCAGCTAGCATTTGAGCGATCGCATCTGATAGTTGTTCCCGGGATTTTACCACTATACCTTTGACACCATAGGCCTGAGCCAAGAGTTCCACATCTGGCATCCCTACTTCCATGTTCGAGCAAGAATAACGTTCGCCATAAAAGGCTTGCTGCCACTGGCGTACCATCCCTTGCCAACCATTATTAATAATTACTGTTTTCACATTGATGCCATACTGTGCCAAGGTTCCCAATTCTTGCAAACACATCTGGAAACTGGCATCGCCGCTAATACAAATAACTTCCTCATCCGGGAATGCTACCTTTGCACCCATGGCCGCAGGAACCCCAAAACCCATAGTTCCCAAGCCTGCACTGGAAATCCAGCGTCGGGGACCATTGTTGAGGAATTGGGCTGCCCACATTTGGTGTTGTCCCACATCCGTGGTGTAGTAAGCATTTGGTGCCTGACGACCAACTTCCACAATTACTTCCTGGGGAGAAATGCTGTCAGGATTTTTCGGGACTTCTAAGGGATAATCCTCTTTCCAGCGATTGATTAAATTTAACCATTCCTGGGTTTGATTGCCATTATTACTAATTCCTAGCTCTTGGCAACGACCTAGTAAATCTACTAATACATTCTTTACATCACCCACAATAGGCACATCGGGAACTCGGTTTTTACCTACCTCTGCGGGGTCAATATCAATGTGAATTACCTTGGCTCGGGAAGCAAACTCATCTAACTTACCAGTGACGCGATCGTCAAATCTTGCTCCCACGCATATCAATAGGTCACAATCAGTAACGGCAAAATTGGCGTAGGCGGTGCCATGCATACCCAACATACCCACGGATAGGGGATGGTGTTCGTCAAAGGCACCAAGACCCATTAAAGTGGTGGTAACGGGGATATTAAATAACTCTGCTAATGCTGCTATTTCTGCATGGGCACTAGCTGCGATCGCACCTCCACCGACGTACAATAGGGGGCGGCGACTTGCCTGAATTAATTTTAATGCTGCATTGATTTGCTTGGGATTACCCTTAACAGTGGGGCGATACCCAGGCATCTTCACGGAGCCGGGTGCCACTGGGACATAATCAAATTTTTCTAAGGCCACATCCTTAGGCACATCAATCAATACTGGCCCAGGACGGCCCGTACTGGCAATATGGAAGGCTTCGGCGACAATCCTTGCCATATCTTTGGGGTCGCGCACTACATAAGAGTGTTTAACAATGGGTATGGTAATGCCATAAATATCAGTTTCCTGGAACGCATCCGTACCAATTGCTGCCCTGGCAACTTGCCCGGTAACAATTACCATGGGAATCGAGTCCATATAGGCAGTGGCAATACCCGTGACTAAATTAGTTGCTCCTGGTCCGGAAGTACCAAAACAAACTCCCACCTTACCTGTGGCACGGGCGTAGCCATCAGCGGCATGGGATGCACCTTGTTCGTGTCTAACCAGGATATGCTTTATACCACTAGTGGCTTCCACTAAATACAGTTCATCGTAAACTGGTAAAATTGCTCCACCAGGATAACCAAAAATGTATTCTACCCCGTGACGGCTCAGGCTATCCATCAGGGCAAAACCACCAGACACATATTTTGGTGTCATGACTGGTGATGGGGATACATGGGAATGGTTTTGATTTTCAGTAGGTGGAACAACGGGGGAATAATGCGATTCTCCAGGAGAGACACTTCGTGAACGCACAGTCTGACCTCACGTATTAGCTAAGATGACGCTGAAATTCTGTATTT
>JASJCX010000077.1 GCA_030065255.1 Calothrix sp. MO_167.B42
TCTAAATTAAATATTCGGACGGGCAGGGATGCCCATCCCACAAGAGTTAGAATAATTTAGATTATCTAGTTTAAATGCGTAACAGCTTAAGACACTTACACTACAAGAAATTTCTGAAATTGACCCATTTTAGGGAATACTGAGAGAGTGTTGTGATTTTATCATTCGGTAATTCCTATGAAGACATTCTCTCCTTGGTTGAAGCAATTACAAAAATGGTTGCGGACTTTAACAGCCATCTCCTTGCTATTTCTTCTTGTAACATGGACATTCCCCGCACAAGCAGCCTCCAATCTCGATCCCAAACTAGAGCGACAAGTATTAGAAATTATCCGCAAAAATCCCCAGGTAGTTGTAGAATCTATACAAATTTACCAACAACAACAGCAGCAGAAAATACAAAGTGTTAGAGAGAAATTTTTACAGGATTTAAAAACCAATCCTAAGGCTGTAATTGGCAATTCCCCAACCATTGGCTCCTCCACACCAAAAATTTTATTGGTAGAGTTCTCTGACTTTGAATGTCCTTATTGTGGGGAAGCACAGAAAACGTTGAAGCCTTTAATGGCTAGGTATGGTGACGAAGTTCAATTAATTTACAAAAACTTCCCTTTAAGTACAATTCATAAGCAAGCCATACCAGGAGCTAAAGCAGCCTTAGCAGCATATAAACAAGGTAAATTCTGGGAATACCATGATGCTTTATTTTCTAACCAAGATAAATTGGGTGAATCCTTCTATTTAGAGATTGCCGAAAACCTGAATTTAGACTTAGAACAATTTAACCGGGATCGTACAATTGTAGAGAAGGAAGTTGCTAGGGATGCAGAATTAGCAACAAGTTTGGGACTTTCTGGTACGCCTTTCTTCATCATTCAAAGTGATAAAGCTTCCGGCGCAGTGCAAATAACTGAATTGGAGAAAATATTGGCAGATATTCAATAGGAGATATTCCCAATGTTTCAATTTGTAAGTAGGCATGCGTAATTAAATGTAAAAGGTGAACCTCACCCCGCCTGACGGCACCCCTCTCCTTAATAAGGAGAGGGGCTGGGGGTGAGGTTTTATGTTTAATTTTACCTAGTAATATCATGTCCGGGGGCATACCCATAGTAAGATGAACTAGATAAATTTTCTGTTGCAAGTATCTACCTAAAAATGCCAAAGCGTCTTAGCATAGAGCCACATCTATCATTAAGCGAGTTAGAACAGCGTTACCGTCAATCAAAGGATGCTGTAGAGAAAAGCCATTACCAAATTATCTGGTTATTAGCATCTGGAAAGAGTAGCAAAGAGGTGTCAGAAGTTACTGGTTATAGCCTGAGTTGGATTTACGAACTAGTGTGGGGCTATAACCATATAGGATCAGATTCATTAGGGGACAAAAGGCGGGAACATCCTGGAGGGAAAGCACTTTTGGATGATGTGCAACAAGCACAATTGTGGCAGGTATTACAATCGCCTCCGGCTGATGGAGGTTTATGGAACGGGCGAAAAGTCGCAGATTGGATCAGCGAATTAGTCGGGTACAAAGTCAGTAGACAACGTGGGTGGGAATATCTCAAACAAATGAAACTACGCTTAAGAGTACCTCGACCCTCACACGAAGAAACAGATTATTTTGAGCAGGAGGAATGGAAAAAAAAAGTTAGCATCCGAGGTGATACAAGTCGAAAAAAAGTATCCCGACGCAGACGTAGAAGTGTGGGCGATGGATGAACACACAATTGGACTCAAGCCAGTTATTAAAAGGATATGGGTTGATGAGTGGACTGTGCCCGAAGCTTCGGTCAATTGGCGATTTAAATGGTTATGGTTATATGGTTTTGTTCATCCGCAATCAGGGGAAACATATTGGTGGATACTGCCCTATGTGAATACGGAGATTTTTAATCAGGTTTTGGCTGACTTTGCTCAACATTTCAATGTCGGGGATAAAAAACAAAAACATATTGTTTTGGCTCTCGACCAAGCTGGATGGCATACAGCCAAAAAACTTGAGGTTCCAGAGGGTATTCATATCCTTGAGATGCCATCTCACTCTCCAGAACTTCAGCCTGCTCAGAGACTTTGGCCACTTACAAATGAACCGATAAGCCTACGGCATAGCTTCGCTTACCGCAAATCGAACTTTTCAAGACATTTATGAAGTCGAGGAAGTTGTATTTAATCGCTGCAAACAGTTGCTCAAACAGAAAGATTTAGTTCGAGGTTTAACTAATTTTTACTGGTGGCCTCAAGTCAAGGTCGCTGCTTGATAGTTTAACTATGGGCAATCAACCGGACATGATATAACTTAGTTGCACGAATATTATTCGCTTGATATAAAGGGAGCAATATGCTCCCTTAAATCATTTCAACAACCGAGTTTTTCTGTATGAATAAAATGTCTTATTTCTCAATTGAATAAACCCGGTTTATAAGTCTCATATCATTTTATAGCTGTAGCCATCTTGATTAGGACAGTATTGCTTGACTCAAGGACTGTCACCTGTCAACTGTCAACTGTCAACTGTCAACATCAAAAACGTCCTAACTTATATGTCTGTCGCTATAGATTTTAGATTTTAGATTGGTAACTGAGCCTGTCGAAGTTTATATTGTAGATTGTGAAAGAGCGAATACATCAGCTTTTCTTCTTTTCCATTTTAGTATTATTACTGATACTTTTCCATCAATAAATTATGTAATATTCAAGGCAAAGAATAAACATTTACGATGACAAACACATCTATACTATATCTATAGTAATTCGGTTTGATTTGCACAACTTTGTTCACAAATCAAATATTAATCTTATATATAAACAATTATAAATAAACTATGAGGTAACTAATGTATCACATCAGTTCTCGGATATTTTTGCCCATAACTACACTCTGCACCTGCTTGCATTTAGGGCTATCATCAAATTCCAGTGTTGCTCAATTTATCCCTGATTTAGATACAAATTTAATCGCAAATAAACATCCCACCTTGTTAGCACAAGCAGATTACCTGTCACCTTTAGAACGTCAAGTAATCGCAGAAATGAACAAGGTACGGAGAAATCCCAAAGCATATATTTCTATGTTGAGAAACTATAGAAGCCGTTTCCAAGGAAAACGAGTCAAAATATCCAATAATGTATTTTTAGTAACTCATGAAGGTACAAAAGCCGTAGATGAAGCCATTTCTTTCCTACAAAAAGCCCGTCCAGTAGGTGCTTTGAGAAGTTCTCGGGGAATGTCTTTAGGTGCAAGGGATCACGTTAAAGATCAAGGTCCCAAAGGTGTCATTGGCCATTATGGTAGTGATGGTAGTACCCCTGGTAGTCGTATCAGTCGTTATGGTAAATGGCAAGTAACTACTGGAGAAAATATTAGTTATGGTCCTAAAACTGCTCAAGATATAGTTATGCAGCTGATTATTGATGATGGAGTGCCATCAAGGGGACATCGTACCAGTATTTTTAACCCCGCTTTTAAGTTCGCAGGGGTAGCTTATGGAAGTCATACTAAATATAGAACGATTTGTGTAATTACTTACGCAGGTGGGTATCAAGAAAAAATATAAGGACTGAAGGGTGATTTTTCTTTATACTGCGCTTCTTGCTTGCTAGGATATTCTTTCCTTGCAGGTGAAATATAGATTCCAAATTCTTTATATAAATCAAGAAGCGCCCGGGAGTGTTGCCGTGTTTCCACCCCAAACGCTTCTTGTTTCACTTGCTCCTCACACACAAATATAATATAGCATGGTTTTTTTGAGAGCGCAAGTGTTTTGTACTTATTTTTTGGCAACAATCTCAAAGCGGTAGAAATAAGGGGTGATATGATGTCTGGTTAAACAGTTATCATATCTGTGGGGGTTGAGTAATGAGTAAGGTTCGCCATCTTTTCAATTGGGTTACATCGTAATTAATTAGCCGGACTTGATAGTATGGGTAATTTACCGGACATCATATGATCAGGTGATACCAATTCAAATAATGTTTGCGACACATATATTCTTCGTAAGGGCACGGCATCCACAATATTTTGGTGTATATATTATCTTGCTGATGTTCCCTACCCATCTGTCCCATTCTTTTTTCAAGATGGTATGAGATTTTCCCTTGTCTTTCCTTCTCACCGAATTTTAGACTTCGTCGTGAGCTCAGTCGAACGATTTTCAATTTTAAATTTTGGATTGAAGATTCATATCATGTCCGGGGGCATACCCATAGTATGTCATTGTGAGTGGAACGAAGTGAAACGACGCAATCACAAGGTCTTTGGGATTGCTTCCCTTCGGTCGCAATGACGGTTATTTAAACGGACATGATATCACTCCTTTGGAATTGAAAAAGGTTTGTTCGCGTAGCGTCCCGCAGGGTAGCCCCCGAATTTATTTGTGGAATAAATCCAAAATCTAAAATCTAAAATCCAAAATTGATTGACTTATTCTTGTCTTATTGCAGAAGATCCATAATCGGCCGTGCTAACCAATTAAAACCAACTTTGAGCTGATGATCTAAAGTTGGCATCCGGTACAGGTAAGTCAGACGACGAGCGATGGATGCTAATGGTCCTTGCAAATTAATACCTAAACCTGTAAGCGTGGCATTATCCACTCCCAATGCCATCATTTCCCCTAAATCCTTGTAACGGAAGGGAAGTAAGGGGCGATTGGTTAGGGTTGCCCAGATGTTCCATGCGGTATAATCAGCTTGTTGGAAAGCAACCTGTGCAGTGGCTGGAACTTCCTTACCTTCAGCATCACGGCATTCTGCTATATCTCCCAAGGCAAAAATATGGGGATGTTCTATTAACTGTAATGTGGGAGCGATCGCAATTTGTCTGCGTTGATTTTGCTTACAATTCAGATTAGCGATGGCAGGACTAACTTTATTCCCCACTGTCCAAATTACCAAGTCTACGGGAATTGTATCTGTAGTGCCTTTGTATTCTAAGGTAATATTATCTTGGGTAATTGATTCGACTTTAGTCTCCAAATCAATAAATACACCCCTGGCTTCTAATGCCTTGTGGGCAGCTTCCCGGTTAAAGTCAGGGGAGTTACGTAAAATGCGATCGCCTAGTTCCACTAATCGCAATCTGCCCCGATTCCCCAGTCTATCTGCTAACTTACAAGCCAGTTCCACCCCACTGTATCCAGCTCCAACAACTGCCACTCGAATTTTGTCAGCATCGGATTCCGTCAAGACTCGCAGCCGTTCTTCAATTTGGTAGGCATCCGTAATTGTTCTGAATGTATGGGCATAGGAAGTTACCCCAGGCACTAAATCCGTGGGAGTTTCTCCTCCCAAGGCTAACACCAAGCGATCGCAATTAATTTCCCCACCATCTTGGAGTTGTACCCGTTTTTGTTCGAGGTTTATATCCGATACTACCCCTTGATGGAAACGCACTCCCGTATCTTGTAACAATTCCACGAAAGGAGGAGCAATTTCCCAGGTTTGCAATTCTCCTGTGAGTAACTCATAGAGTAGGGGTACAAATACAAAGCGATCGCTTTTATCTACGATGACAATTTCCGGCTTGGGCACATCGGACCAAGGTAGCTGACTCAGGCGCAAGGCTGTGTAAAGACCACCAAAGCCTCCACCAAGGATACATATTTTACTAGGTTGTTGTTGCATGGATATATAGTGGACTCCCACTCCTGGCTAGGCGAATTACTACCAGTGTAATGATTTATTGCGCTGCATTGCCATTAACTAACTATGCTGATACCTCATTGTGGCAAATTGATGCAAGAATTTAGATCCCCGACTTCTTTGAGAAGTCGGGGATCTGTTGCCCCTCATAACTAATGCGATGAACCAGTAGTACTTCATTGCATTAGTTGGTGATGGCTAGGAAAAAGATCCCCGACTTCTCAATCAATATCCGCACACTTCTAGCAGTTCCTAGGATAGAAGTCGGGGATCTGTTAGGTCCGCGACTCGTCAAAATTAATGAAAAGGACTAGTAGGAGAAAGTTAAAAAAAGGAATGGGCGAAACCCGAACATAATATGGGTAAATCCCCATAGTAGCCTGTTGTAAAGATTTTGCCTAAATTGGAATATGGACATTGTACTCACAGCAATCAATATGATGAAGTGCGAAACTTCACATTTATAAATCCCGTCAATTTTCCCGCAATACCTTTTATATTCTGTAAAAATAGCAATAGAGATAATTTCACCACCAAATAATTAATAAATTTCCAAAGCAAATTTCTTAGGTTGTTATGCGAGTTCCTCAAATGCGTCGTTCACTACGCCAAGTCACCACCCATGTAATGGCAATTATTTTGGGTGTTGCATTCACTTTTGCCTCTTTAAAAGTGTCTCCTTCCCAAGCAGAACCAGCCCCCGGTTATAATAATCCTCCACAAATAGTGGCTCAAAGACAATCTCCAGCTGCCATAGCTGTAGGTAATAGCAGTTTTGTCACAGCAGCTGTAAACCGAGTGGGACCTGCGGTGGTGCGGATTGATACCGAACGTACCGTTACCCGTCGGACTACCGATCCCTTTATGGATGACCCATTTTTCCGGCGTTTTTTTGGGGATAGCTTCCCCCAACAACCATCACAAAGACAAGTGCGGGGTCTTGGTTCCGGTGTAATTTTCGATTCCAGTGGCTTAGTATTAACTAATGCCCATGTGGTGGATAAAGCCGATCGGGTAACAGTGCGTTTAAAAGATGGGCGTACCGTTGATGGCAAAGTTCAAGGTGTGGATGAAGTTACGGACTTAGCTGTAGTCAAAATTAATGCCAGAAACTTACCTGTAGCACCTTTGGGTAGTTCTGGTAAAGTACAAGTGGGAGACTGGGCGATCGCAGTCGGTAATCCTTTGGGATTTGATAATACTGTAACCTTGGGAATTGTGAGTACCCTCAAGCGTCCTAGCTCCCAGGTAGGTATTTCTGATAAGCGTTTGGACTTCATTCAAACTGACGCAGCCATTAACCCTGGTAATTCTGGTGGACCCTTGGTAAACGATCGGGGTGAGGTGATTGGTATAAATACTGCTATTCGCGCCGATGCCATGGGAATTGGCTTTGCTATTCCCATTGATAAAGCTAAGGACATTGCCAGCCAGCTACAGCGTAATGGTAAGGTAGCACATCCCTATTTGGGAGTACAAATGATTACTCTCACACCAGATTTAGCCAAACAGAATAATAATGACCCCAATTCTGCTATTATCATCCCAGAAATTAATGGTGTATTGGTAATGCGAGTTCTCCCCAACTCCCCAGCAGCTAGTTCTGGTATGCGTCGAGGAGATGTGATCGTTGAAATTGATGGTAAAGTGATAAAAACCGCCGAACAGTTACAAAATACGGTGGAAAATAGTCAGGTTGGGCAAAATTTGCAACTCAAGGTACAGCGTGGTAGACAAACCCAGCAGTTATCTATCCGTACTGGTGAGTTACAGAATGCTTCTTTGAATTAGATTAGGATTGAAGATAAAATACAAAACCTCACCCTGTCCTGTCGGACATCCCTCGACCTATTAAGGCTTGCGTGTACACACAAGTAATCAGATTAGCCAAGCCCTCACCGAAACGCCCCCTAACCCCCAAAATTGGGGGGACAAGAATTTTAAAAGTCCCCCGCCCCCTAACCCCCAATACTGGGGGTAATGAGCAGATGCTTTGCTTTTTATAGATGGGGATTTAGGGGGCTACATAGGCCCAAATGAAAACGAGTAGGACTTGTGTGTATACCGTAGCCTTATTAAGGAGAGTGAGAAATTTTTACGTAGTAAAAAGCGAGGGTGAGGTTTAATTGTAGAGAGAGCATATTATTTAATCTGCTTCTCTTAGCGTAAATAATTGTTGTGAGAAACGCGGTTTAGTTCCTTTTGTGTAGGGACTAAATCGCGTTTGTACTATTGAAACAGAGGTGTGTTACCATGAAGGATGGTCTCCACTTCTGATTACCCCAATGGTCACTCTCGGTATCACTAAAGCAATTACCAATCTTACCGAAGCCCATGGGAGACTTGGTATTTTGCCCACTACAGATACAACTTTTTTTACCGAGTGGAAAACTCCATTGCCCACCTTGACTGATGCAGAGAAAGCGAAACTCGAACACCTCAAACAGAGATATTTTTATTACGCCGATAGTGGAGCTATTACCGAAGGTACGGTTAACTTAATTCTATTGTCTCCATTGTTGGAAAGCCTGGGTTTTTTCGACCCACCGTACCAAGTCAGAAGTGAAAAATATGTCCGGTTTGAAATAGAAGATGGCGATACTCAACTCGAAGGGTTGATTGATGCATTGGTAATCCGTGATTGCCTGTGGTTAATTGTTATAGAAAGTAAGCGTTACGGTTTTAGTGTTCGGCAAGCAATTCCACAAACCCTTGCCTATATGGTCGGTGCAACCACATCTCCCGTGTTTGCCCTAATTACTACAGGAGAAGACTACCTATTTATTAAACTCGATCGCAATTCTGCCCACTATGGGCTTTCTGATAAATTTACCCTTAGCACAGCCGAAGGTAATCAACTGTATGTAGTTGCACAAATCTTAAAGCAGTTGGTTAGCGTGTAATATGATCTTCTCTAGTCTTTGCGGCATTGATGTACCGGAAAAATGCGATCGCTATTGTGAAGGTAGTACCTGAGTGTGTGAATGTATTCAATTGATACAATCAAGGTACTGGATACAAGCCCCTGGATTTATCAGTGGAAAAAAATAAAGGATTTTATCATTATTCCAAGCCCCTGGCTTTAGACATGGAGCCAATCTAAAATCCAAAATCCAAAATCCAAAATTGAATGACCTTCGATGAAAAGAATCTTTACTATTGCTATGAGTGGTCTTGCTGTCGCCGCAGTCAGCATTTTGATGTCTTGTGGAAATCGCGCCCAAATAGAAACCTGCAAAATTATTGAAATTGAAGATGCAGAAGTCGAATTTGATCGGGGCGACATTGACATTGAACGCGGTGAAGTTGAGATGGTCTGTGGTGACAAAATTGTTGATGTTACTTGGGGTCAGTTCCGCTCTAAACTTCGCATTGACCCAGGACGGTATAAAAAGAACTTAGCAGGATTTAAGCGGCAAGTAAGCTGTATCAGGGATGAACGCTCTAGGAGAAAACAGGTGCTTTGCAAGGCATCTGACGATTTTGTCGCCTTAGACTTCAGCTATGACGATTAGGATTGAAGGGAATATATCTTACTGCAATTTTAATCATATTAAATCGAAATATGTCATTTTTTAAACTGTCATAAGCAAATATTTTTTTCTGATAGGTTATATAACCTGCATATTAGTAGTATGTGACTAAATATCATAGGTATTAAATCAAATTATTCAATAATTTTTTGGATATTTAGTAGTAATAAATACATGATTACACAGACAGGGATTGTATCTATTATTGCAGTTGAGGCAGTAGCATGAAAGCTAGTGAGGTGCTGAGGAGATATGCAGCAGGTGAAAGAGATTTTCGTGGTGTAAATCTCAGGGGTCAATCTTTCAAAGGAAAAGACCTTTCAGGGGCAGATTTTAGTGAAGCTGATATTCATAGCGCAAACTTTACTAATGCAAATCTTAGAGGTACTAATTTTACTGGTGCAAAGTGTGGATTACAAAATCGATGGGTAGCTTTTATGCTGGTCATATCCATTTTAGTATCTGGAATCTCAGAAATTTGCTCCATAGTTATTGGTTTTCTAGTATCTCTGCTATTTGAAACTAGCAGCTTTGAAAACTTTTATGTAGGATTATTGTTGTCTTTAATTTTTTTAGTTGTTTTCTTAATTTTTACTTTTCGGCAAAATATTTTTGCGGGAGCCTTCGCAGGAGCAGGAGCTTTTGCGGGAGCTGTTGCTATCGCTATTGCTGTGACGGGAGTCGTGGCAGGAGTAGGAGGTTTTTCTGGAGCAGAAGCTTTTGGAAGGGCAGGGACTTTTGCTGTAGCAGGAGCGGGAAGTTTTGCTGTGGCAGGAGCTTTTGCGGGAGCTGTGGCTGTCGCTATCGCTGTGGCGGGAGTCGTGGCAGGAAATTTTGCTGTAGGAGGAGTAGGAAGTTTTGCTATGGCTTTGGCTGTGGCAGGAATTAGAGCTTTCGCGGAAGTAGGGATTTTTGCTATGGCAGGAGCAGGAACTGTGGCAGGAAGTGTCGCTTTATTTGGATTTTATATTGGTTGGCGTGCGCTTAAAGGAGATGAGCGAGATTTCTGGGTTCGCAGTTTTGCCCTTACCTTTGCTGCTACAAAAGGTACAAATTTTTTTGATGCTGACTTGACTGATGCCAATTTCACAAAAGCAATACTTAAAAGTACAGATTTCAGAAAAGCTAATCTCATCCGTACCTGCTGGAGCAATGTAAAAAAGCTTAGTCTTGTTCGCCCTGGAAAAACTTATTTGAAAGATACTCAAGTGCGACAATTACTTATTCTAGGACAGGGACAAGACCATAACTTTGACGGTCAAAACCTGCGCGGTGTCAACTTACAAGGTGCAAATTTAGCAGATGCTAGTTTCATCGGCGCTGATTTGAGTGAAGCTTGTTTACAAGATGCGGATTTATCAAGGGCAAAATTAGTACAAGCACAACTAGACAAAACTGACTTTACAGGCGCTACACTCACTGGGGCATATATAGAAGATTGGAATATAACCAGTCATACCAAGTTTCATGGCGTGAGGTGTGAATATGTTTTCATGCGATTAGTCGAAAAAGGCGACCTAGACCAGAACCCTCGGCGTAAACCTGACAATTGGAAAGAAAATTTTTCCGACGGTGACTTTGGCGATTTTATCCAACCGATGTTTGACACCCTTGACCTTTACCACAACCAAGGTGTTGACCCCCGTGCGATCGCGATTTCATTTAAAGAATTAGCTGAAAACAATCCAAGTGCAGAACTTGAAATAGTAGCAATAGAGAAACGGGGCAAGGATAAAATATTGCTCCGTGCTAAGACAGCAACAAAAGCTAATAAATCTGAATTGAGTAAAGAATATTTCATAAACTACAATCAACTAAAATCATTAGCAGAGGAAGATTTTAAAGCATTAATAGCGTATAAAGAAAATGAAATCCGTAGATTAGAGAATATGATAACGACGGCGCTAGAACGTCCTAGTTTTTATGTAAAAAAATATCAAAATCAAGGAGATACAGTAATGAGTGGCGATCGCACAATTCACACAGGTGGCGGTAATTACAATGAGAGCGGTACTTTCAACGAGCATATAGCAGGTGATTCTAATCGAAGCAATTACTACTCTGCTGAACAAAAGCAAACCCTCGCCGAAGCTGCCGCAGAAATTCAACAACTACTCGAACAATTAGAAAAGTCCTATCCCACCGACACAACCACAGGTAAAATGGCATTAGCCACAGAAGCGATCGCACAAATTGAAAACAACCCCAATTTAACAGCCCGCATACTCAGTGCATTGACAGTAGGCAGTGTTAAAGCATTCGAGCAATTCCTCAGTCATCCCGCAGCTAGTTTTGTAATTGGTGCTTTGGAAGATTGGCAGAAAACCAAGGGAAGTTAACCATAGTTTACCTGTGTTTGGACTATTCCCAAAGGTGCGATCGCAACTGTGAAAGAACTACAGAATTAATCCTCATCGATGCCACAATTTACAAACCCACAATCGCGCACATTGTCGATTTCTTCACAAATATCCATATTCTTATCTGCTCAAAGAGCGATCGCTTTCAACTGATTCCATGCAAATCCTCAGCTATTGAGAATTGGGCTTTTATATTTTAATCAACCACTACTGATGCACAATAATTGTATCTCGGCTCATTTCAATGTAAGAATGTTGTTCAAACAGTTCAACAAGAGATTGGAAGTTGGCATTAAACAAACTTTCAAGTTCTGAATTCTTAATATTACCCGTTGTAATTAAAAGCAGTTTATAAGGTTGTTGAATTGTTAAGAAAGAATTGACAAAATCTACATCTTTTGTAATCACAATACGATTTTGTTGAATTGATATGGTATTAATTTCAGCATCTAAGGTAGCATTTTGTTGTGGTAAATCTCTGGTGTGGATTGCATCATAGCCTGAAATTTGGAGGAAACGAGCAAGGCGAACTGGCAACTGAGCATCAACAAGAAACTTCATGAGGCAATTTTATGAATGCTTTTGACTTGGCTGAGTCGAGCAGCAAATAACAAAACCGCCAGAATATCTTCATGCTCTAAGTCATCATAATCTTCTAAAATTTCTTCTGTTTTCATCCCAGAACTAAGCAATTCGAGGATAAATTCAACTGGATAACGAAGTCCTCGAATACAAGGTTTACCATGACAAATATTAGGATTATGGGTGATGCGCTGTACTAGTGTGTCATCCATGCTGCCAATTCTCCACAAACATTACATCATCTACTACCAGATTAATTGATTTGGGTGCGACTCTTAATCAGCAACGCCAAATTTTGTTGTGAAAATAAGCAAGACTCAATACTGCTAAACTGAATGCATCTGAGAATGCATGCAATCAAAACCCTTATGCTTCGTTGGTTCAATACTGCTGGTCCATGTAAAGCAGATATTCACTATATGCTACCCCCCACAGTCCGCTTACCCAATTTGCAACGGCTAATTGCCCAACAAAGCTATTTTGTCATCCATGCACCCCGGCAAACTGGTAAGACTACTGCTATGCTGGCACTGGCACAACAATTAACTGATAGTGGTAGTTATACTGCTGTCATGGTATCAGCAGAAGTTGGCGCACCTTTCAGTCACGATCCAGAAACTGCTGAACTTGCTATTCTCGACGCTTGGCGAGCAAGTAGTCAGTTAGATTTACCCGATGATTTACATCTTCCCGACAATTGGCATAATGCACAACCGGGGAGAAGAATTCAAGCTGCTTTACAAGGTTGGGCCCAAACTTCACCTAGACCCTTAGTGCTATTCATTGATGAAATTGACTCCCTACAAGATGAAACCCTGATTTCCGTTTTACGACAGTTACGTGATGGTTATCGCAATCGTCCCCAAAATTTTCCTATTACTGTGGGATTAATTGGTTTGCGGGATGTTAGGGATTATAAAGTGGCCAGTGGGGGTAGTGAAACAGTTGCGGTGGACGGGTTACCCGGCATAAGCAAACTGTTGAACCCGAAGGGTGATAGACTAAATACCGCAAGTCCCTTCAATATAAAAGTCCGTTCCCTGACTTTAAGGGATTTTACTGCTACAGAAGTAAGTGAATTATACCAACAACATACAGATGATACGGGACAAGTTTTTACACAATCTGCAATTGAGGCTGCATTTGATTTGACCCAAGGACAACCTTGGTTAGTAAATGCTGTGGCGAAGGAAATTGTTGAGGAGATGGTGACGGATGCCAATGTAGCCATTACCCCAGAACATATCCATGAAGCATCTGAAGTCCTAATTAGAAGACAAGATACCCATCTTGATTCTTTGGCGGAAAAATTGCGAGAACCAAGGGTAAAAGCTATTATTGAACCCATACTTGCAGGACAGGCATTAGGGGATACTCCATCGGATGACAGGCAATATTTGCTGGATTTGGGATTATTGCGACGAGATCCAGCAGGTGGTTTAATAATTGCCAATCCTATGTACCGAGAGGTAATTCCCCGCGTCCTAGTACAGGGCACTCAAGACAGTTTACCTCACATTAGTCCTAGTTGGTTAACTCCATCAGGAGAGTTAAATACGGATGATTTATTACAGGCATTTTTAGCATTTTGGCGACAGCATGGGGAACCTTTACTGGGCAGCACCGCTTACCATGAAATTGCACCCCATCTAGTATTAATGGCATTTTTACATCGGGTGGTGAATGGCGGTGGCACTTTAGAAAGGGAGTACGCTATTGGTAGAGACCGGATGGATTTATGTTTAAAATATGGCAACATAACCCTCGGTATTGAGTTAAAGGCTTGGCGGAATAAAAAAGGAGATCCTTTTGCATCGGGTATAGAACAGTTAGATTCCTATTTGGCAAGATTGGGGGTAAATTTTGGTTGGTTGGTGATTTTTGATGTGCGTAGTCAGGCTTTACCCATTGTTGAACGTTTGAGCAATCAAGTTGTGACTACTCAAACTGGCCGCTCTGTGACTGTTGTTAGAGCATAGTATTGAGATTATAGCTATAGCCAGTCTGGGTTAGGACGTTTTTTAGTTGACAGTTGACTGAGGGGCGACAGATCCCCGACTTCTTAAAGAAGTCGGGGATCTAAACACACGCGACTCGTCAAAATTAATGTGGTGGAATACTGGGATTAAGGCTTCCAACCTGCGAGTAAATTAGGATACCTTGTAGGTTGAAGAAAAGTTTCTTGGAACCCAGATAGGCGTTGATTTTTTGCTTCCTTAGTTAAATTCCACAAAGTCTCATAGAAGAAGAAAGATACACCGGCAAAATTGCGATCGCGTGCTTGTTTGATTTGAGCTTGAATTTGCTCCATTGGCACAAATTTACGTTTCAAACCACTGAGAATACCAATACTTACAGGAATATGGCTCTTAGCAGCTTTGACTTCTGGCTGTTCTAATTCCTTAACAAATACATTCATATCGTTGCGATATATCTGTATTACCAAGTCTTCTACTAATCCCATGCGTTCCCATTTGTGCCAGTCTGCTAAAAAGAATTCATAGGAAAAGTGTTGGGGGTTTGGTGCAACGGATATAATACAATCTTTTTTCACCGCTTTAATGGCAAAGAATAGCTGCTTCATAAAGTCAGTGATTTTATTGGCTCGCCATTGCACCCATTCTGGATCTTTGAAATTCTTTGGGGGTGCTTTCCCACCATGTTCTTTTCTGTAAAGGCCTACTGTGTAGGGGTCATATCCCAAGTCTGAAGGTAAGCCAAAATGGTCATCAACTTGAATCCCATCTACATCATATTTTCTAACTACTTCTACAATTAAGTTTTGGATAAATTTTTGTACATCTGGACGGAAGGGACTCAACCACACCCTATCTATCACCCCTTCTTTCCAACTTCTACTACCATTGCGGCGACTAGTAATCCAATAGGGGCGCTTTTTTACCAGTTGTGAATTTACTGGTGCCATAAAGCCAAACTCAAACCAAGGAATTACCTTTAACCCTTGTTTGTGCCCCTCTTTCACCGCTTCTTTGAGCATATCTCGCTGTTTTAATCCCGGTTCGGGGTACACGGAAATACCAGTCACTCTTTTCGCAACCTGACTGGGATATAATGTATAACCCTCATTCCATACCGTTGGGTAGACGACATTAAAATTGAGACTCTTGAGTTGTTTTAAAGCATTTTTTAAGCGTTCGCGTTGAAATAAAACATCACTATCAACATTAGTTAACCATACTCCCCGTAACTCTTCTGGTTGGGTTCGTAATCCCAGAGGTACATTTTGAGCCTGTATGGGGAAGGATAACATCACCGCAATCACCATACTTAGGGTACAAATCCACGCAAATAATAACCTTTTATTCCTTAAGGGATTTAGCCAATCAAACCCAAAACGCCAATTTAAAACAAACTTCATATTCTACAATTATTGCCAAAAATCACATTAGCATCATCAAACCATGAACTAATGTGACTATTGTAGGGGTATAAAAGTTGCTAATGTGACAAAATTGAGAATTAGTTCCCCCAACTAGGGGTTTTCGGTGGAAATTCAGAAGAAAAGGAAGTTAAATTAATTGCCGACGATAAACACAGTAGCCACCAACCAAAAATACCCCCAATAGCATCCCTGGTTCGGGAACTCTTGTTTTCCGTGGAACTTCTGTAATATTGGCATATAACCTGGTTGTGGTGGTTTCACCCTCTAGGGCAACAACCTCATTGGATATATTTTCTCCACCATCTTGACTAAAGCCAGCCAAGGTAATCTCATACTCCTTGCCATCATAAGTAAAGTTTCCCAGAGAATTGTCATCTGTAAACTTTACAGTGTCAGCATTTTCTAGGGGAGTATTAGAAGCATCATTATTGGTATTAAATATATCAGCATCAAGTTGAAAGGACTGGCTCACAGAGTCTGGTGTGTCCAAAGAAAAGTCAAAGCTTAAAGGAACCTGTTCCACACTAGTATCTATTAAAACCGTCCCATTAAAGTAGCTCAATTCACCAATGGGAAATAAAGAGTCCGAACCTACATCAACAAAAGAAATTGGTTGAAATTCCAGTTTATTTGCGCCAGTACCAAAGTCATCAGGATCTCCCCAACTAAAGGAGCCTGTTCCAACACCAGAATATACAGGATCTGTATTATCTCCAGGGGATGGTTCTCCCCATCTCACATTAGAAATACTTCCAGAGAAAATAGCAGCTTGAACTGGCAAAGAGATTGTTGCGATCGCAGCACATGTGGACAGGGTAGTAGCAATGAGTGATTTTAATTTCATTGTGACACTCTAACTCCTATCCAGGAGCCTTACTAAATCGGTTACACTCCCAAGCATAGTAAATACACTTATAAAATGACAACGATAAATTGCCGTTTTTACTGAATCTTTACATTTACTTTGTAGTTAATTCACAAAAAATTTGATAAATTTTATTCTTTTATCGAGCAATATTTATACTTTTTGATATAGAATGCCCGTTGCATAAATCTTAAATGTCACATTGCAATGGATAAAACCCTTGTGTAGACTGCTTTTTAAATACAACCTTGATTCTGAAGGGTATTTTTAGTCATTCGACTTTATTCTTGCAATATCTACATTATACATCTAGTAACTTGATTTTAACAAAATATAATTTTGTGTTTTTTTTTACTAAATTTTTCCGGATTTTATTTTTAGCTATTTACGATTAATAAATATCTTTTATTCTAAGTTTTTATACTTAAGTATGTTATTAGTATCAAGTTCATAACAATCTGCTTCATCAACATCTGTAGTAGCAAAAATACTATAATCTTTATTCAATTAATGTCATAAATTAGACTTATCCTATCAACCAAATAAAAAATTTTTGTTACTAAAGAGATAGAGGGGAAGGGGGCAGGGGAAGTGTGGGGAGTGTGGGGAGAGAGGGGAGTGTGAGAAGAGAGGGGAGAAGGGGAAGGCAAAAAGCTTACTATTTCTTCATTCTCCCCACACCTCCCACACTCCCCACACCTCCCACACTCCCCTCAATTGATGATTGCTCTTGATTACTGAATTGATGTTATTACTTGCGCGTAGAGCCATAAAAACATGAGACGCACAAGGTAAAGAGAAAACCTCCATATCCTGTGCGCCTTTTTATTTATTCAAGTTATAAATTAGTACATGGTACTTGCGCGAAAGCAACCCATTTGACATACCTCCTCGTCCTAAAGTCCGAGGATTCCTTGACGTTTCATTGGGTTGTGCTATCAAAATAGTCTTACCATCCCTCCACGTCCG
>JASJCX010000078.1 GCA_030065255.1 Calothrix sp. MO_167.B42
GAAGAACATCTACACCGCATTTTGCCTCCCCTACGCCAAAAAATATGCCAGTTGCGTAAGTCCTACTAAATTAGAAATATATTATACATTAGTCGGCTGAAAACATATGGGTATATATAAATCCGAAAGTAAGTATGAGGGAATTATGGTTTAATGCTTAAAATGTTATGCTTTCTGGCAAACATTATCTTGGTCACATCTGCTAATTTTTCATCAAACTTAATTAAATACTGGGAACCAATTTAATTCGACCCGCATCCATTTCTGTCATCAGTAACTCCAAAGCCTCATAATCAACATCAGAAATGTAACCCTTCTGAGTTAGTTCTGAGTTAATTTCATTCTCAATTTCAGGAGTGAGCTTCTTTATATTTAATGCTCTTTCAACTAATTGGCGAATAGGGTAATTAGTTCTCATAGGGCGATGCCAACTTTGTTTTGGCAATAATTATACCAAGTTACTATTCGTATCAAGAGTGATCCATACCACAAAAATAGTGTGACATATGTCACATTGTAATATGGGTCACTAAATGTGGCACCGTAACATTAGGCGTGTTATGGATAAAAATTTGACTATTTTTTCCAGGCTAAGAATTGTTACGTTTTGCCAAAATGGTGGAATCACTGATGCTTATGACCCTCCTTGTGAAGCTAAAACAGTGAACATTAAATTCTATTTTTCACCATTTGACGCTATTGTACATTAAATTCTACGTAGGATTAATTAATCAAAAATAAGTATTTATAGATACAAAAAATATATGTTTAGGAAAATCTTTATTAAGAACCTCATTGGTGATAAAGATTTAGCAAAGACATAGAAAAATCATAGTCAATGATACTGAAAAAAGATTATCTTCTAGAACATGATAGTTTAAATTTTGTAGGAAGAAAAAATGACCCCAGCACTAAATTATCCCCAAATTACAGCTATTCGTCCTTCTGGTGCTCTTAATGCCACCAATGCCTTAGAATTTGAGCAAGAAATAACCGCTGTATTAACGCAAAATAGTAATACCATCTTGCTTGTGGATTTGTCACAGGTAGAGTCAATGGATAGTGCTGGTTTAATGGTGTTGGTTTCTGGACTGAAGCTGTCACAGAAATTAGGGCATAGATTCGTGTTGGGTAAGGTTCCACCTGCGGTGAAAATTATTTTGGAAGTTACCCAACTTGATAGGGTATTTGAGGTGTTTGCAAGTCAAATAGAATTAGAGGCTGCTTAAGGAAGAAGTGGCTGAATTATTGAGTACAGCATATTGAAATAGAAATTATACAAGTCGCCATCGGGTCTAATCGAAACTCTAAACAGAGGTAGAGGGGCATAGAACTTTTCGATAGTATGTCCCATGGGAAAAGCGTCAAGAATCACCGAAATTTTTGCCCGGTGAGCATATTAAGAAAAAATAATGATTTAGTAAATAACTGTTTGATAATACCGAATCAATGTTAACCTGCTATTTTGATAGCTGTAATATAAAGTAGCTAAAAAATAGCATAGTGGCTGTTGCACTAGAAACATTAATCACATCGGATATATTAAAACCCGCTCGTTACTTAGGTAACGAACTCCTCGCGGTACATAAACCGTGGGAACAGGCAGAAATACGGTGGGTATTAACCTACCCAGAAATATATGAAGTTGGTGCATCCAATCTCGGGCATATCATTCTCTATAACATTTTGAATGCACAGCCACGGCAGTTGTGCGATCGCGCCTATTTGCCAGGCTCGGATCTATCAGCAAAGCTCAGGGCAACAAATACGCCTTTATTTGCAGTGGAATCCAAGCGATCGCTCACTCAGTTCGATATCTTAGGCTTTAGCCTTAGTTATGAATTGGGTGCAACCAATATTTTAGAAATGTTGGATTTGGCTGGTATTCCCCCGACGTGGCGAGAACGGTTAACGGGGAATCATCCCTTAGTATTTGCAGGGGGACAAACAGCAACATCTAACCCCGAACCCTATGCTGACTTCTTCGACTTCTTTGCTTTGGGTGATGGAGAAGAACTATTGCCGGAAATCGGCTTGGTTTTAGAGGAGGGGAAAACAGCAGGATTAAGCCGGTCAGAACTACTGTTGGACTTGGCCCAAGTTCCCGGGGTATACGTACCCCAGTTATACGTCATGGCCGATGATGGCTCGGTGAATCCCCGGTGTGCAGATGTACCCCGACGGATTATTCGCCGAGTCTCAACCCCCATACCAGCTTATTCCATTGGTCTAGTACCTTACGTACAAACCGTACACGATCGCCTAACCATAGAAATTCGCCGTGGCTGCACCCGTGGTTGTCGCTTCTGTCAACCAGGAATGCTCACCCGTCCAGCCAGGGACGTGGAACCAGAACAGGTAGTAACAGCCATTGAGAAGGGGATGGAGTCAACTGGTTACAATGAATTTTCTTTGTTATCCCTCAGTTGCTCCGATTATTTGTCCCTACCAGCCGTGGGGATGGAAATCAAAAACCGCCTCAAAAATGAGAACATTTCCCTATCATTACCTAGTCAAAGGGTAGATAGGTTTGATGACAACATAGCCAATATCCTGGGAGGTTTGCGCCAAGGTAGTTTGACCTTTGCGCCAGAAGCCGGTACCCAACGGATGCGGGATATAGTCAACAAAGGCCTAACCAATGAAGAATTATTACGAGGGGTGAAAACTGCCTGGGAACGGGGTTGGGATAAAATCAAACTTTACTTTATGATTGGTTTACCAGGGGAAACCGATGCCGATGTTGTAGGAATTGCGGAAACTGTAAGGTGGCTGCGACGGCAATGTCAGGCACAGGGCAGAAGACCGTTAAACTTTAATTTAACAATTTCTAACTTTACCCCCAAACCCCATACTCCATTTCAATGGCACTCAGTGTCAACTGCTGAATTTAAACGCAAACAGGAACTTTTGCGGCAAGAATTTCGCCGAATGAAGGGGGTGAAAGTCAATTTTACCGATGTGCGAATTTCAGCAATGGAAGACTTCGTGGGTAGGGGCGATCGCAGTTTAGGCAAAGTACTGCAACGAGCCTGGGAATTAGGTGCAGGGATGGATTCTTGGTATGAAGGTTTAGATAGAGCTTTTGCTGCTTGGGAACAAGCGATCGCCGAAGCTGGACTAGACTGGAAATATCGTTTGGTGGAAAATGGAGAGTGGAACCTGTTTCATCAAAAAAATGTGCAGGACAACACAGATGGGGAAGAGGAGGAATTAAACATAACTTCTGATTCGACATCTCCAAATTTGAACTCACTCAACCAACCCCTTCCTTGGGACCACATTGATACAGGTATCGATAAAAAATGGTTACAAGAGGATCTAGAACGTGCCTTGTCAGCTGCCATAGTTCCCGACTGCTCCTTTGATGATTGCTCCAGTTGTGGTGTGTGCGGTACTAACTTTGGTCACAACATTGTTATCCCTCCACCAGCAATTCCCGAATTTACCGGTGAATTTGTCCCTAATACCAACAGAGTGCAGCGACTGCGGGTGTGGTTTGGGAAACAGGGGGATATGACTTTAACCAGTCATTTAGACTTAGTGCGTCTTTTAGAACGCATAGTCCGCAGAGCCAAAATACCAGTAGCCTTTACGGGAGGATTTCACCCCCATCCCCGGATTTCCATCGCTAATGCCTTGAGTTTAGGAGCTTCTAGTAGTGGCGAAATCATGGATTTTGAATTAACCCAGACCATGGATGTAGCTGCTTTTCAAGAAAAACTGATGGCCGTAATGCCAGCAGATATCCCCATATATAAGGTGGAGATACTGGATTTAAAAGCTCCCTCAGCCAACCAACTCCTAACAAACGCAGAATATTTACTCACCATTGCAGTTGTTGATGACATCACACCAATAACCTGGCAAACTTGGATTGATAAGATCAAAGCCACCCCGGAAATTTGCTGGGAACATACTACCAAATCCGGTAAAACTCAGTTAGTAAATCTGCGCGATCGCCTGTTAGAGTTGGAATTAGTGACAACTGCCAAAGACAAAGAATGCCATGGAGAAACTACAACCAGATTGCGTTATTTAGGTAGTTGTCGCAACGACGGTACAACCTTGCGTCCCGAACAAATCCTGTTTATGCTAGAACAAGTAACTGGCAGAGAATTTCAACTCTTACATATTCATCGCCAGCAGTTAGTTTTGGCTGTATAATTACCTATCGAGAAGGGTAAAGTCTTATTTCCCCTTCCAATGGGCAACAAATTACAGGAAATTTCTTGTGCCGCAACCAGAAGCAATCTCTCGCTAATCCATAAAGGGAGTCGATGAGATGAATTTTGAGGTCGCGAGCAGTTTCACTCCAGCAACAATATTTGATTTGAATCAGATAAGTGTATAGAGTGGATCGCTAATCACCAAACCTTAAAAGTTTTTCATGCTTGAGATATTGTTCTGTCTTTTGGTTTGTGCCAACTCCTTTAAAAGCCCCAGATTTATATCATTCAGTCTTGTGCCAACTTTTTTATTGCTTGACATGTTTACGATAATTCGCAACCAGCAGCCATGATATACTACAAAAAAAGCAGGTTAAACTAAAATAATAGCTAACCAACCCCTTTGTGTGTACCCCATGACTTGACCTTTTTTGAATTCAAAATGAAGAAGAAAAATTTTGAATTGATTAGTGGAGAGTACAAGCGCCCACTGAATTTTTATTCAGTTTTTGTTTTTGTATTGTGTAACTGTGCACAGGGACATCTCGTGCAGTTTAAACAAGGTCAAGTTAATGTCCAATGGGGTACACAACAAGCCCCTGAAAAGACTACACCATAATGCTTTTGCAGTCAGTGTGGGATTATATGGTCAAGGTTGCGTTAGAATGAGATGAAGAGAAAATTTCTGGCGCTGCATTAAGTGGAATGATTCATATCCCCGAAACCCAGGGGTTCAAAGTTATTAGAGTGAAGTTTCTAGTCTTTTAACTAGGCAAACAGCAGACAGATTAATACAGCTCTCTTTACAGCTAAGAGTGAATCATCATCTATATAGCTCCGTCAGACTCTCTAAAATGTATTTTTTACCACAACTGCCCAATACCCCTACAGATTTTAGGAGTGCTAAGTACAGCATACACCCTCAGGATAATTACCCTAAGAGTGTGTACACAAAGGCACATTATAAATGAAATCCACAGGGGTTGAGGGCAAAGAAGTATTTTTTGTTCTTTCTAGCCGGGATTTTGCAGTCAGGGCATATCAATTGAAAATCAACCATGGGCGGATAATTTAATTGTTTAAAAATATTTAGCCGTTCTGTGGACAGTCAAGCGTCTGAGCGCAGTTATGGCGTAAATAGCTCGACCGGTTGTAGAATGTGCCAGTTGAAAATTAGGAATGGTAGCTGTACCATCGGCGTTACCTCCCTCCTAGCAGAGAATCTCCCCCAGAGATTAACTCTGAGCAACGCGGAACTTCTGAATTTTAAGAGAAGTTTCCTTCTCCCTCTCCTCGTTAGTTTTGAGCCTAGATGCAAAATTTTAATTATCAGCAGTACCTTGTGAGGCTTGCAGGGACGAGAGGAATAAAAATAACCTCAAGGAACCTTGGTGCTGCCATTTTTTGAGGAAATTGAATGCCAAAACAAATTATCATTGCCGAACAGCATCAAATTGCTGCCGTTTTTTCTGAAGACCAAATACAGGAACTAGTTGTTGCTACGGGTCATCACCAAATTGGTGATATATATCTGGGAGTTGTAGAAAATGTACTACCTGGGATAGATGCAGCGTTTGTCAATATTGGCGACCCAGAACGTAATGGCTTTATTCATGTGACTGACTTGGGTCCATTGAGGCTCAGGCGCACAGCAGCAGCAATTACAGAATTATTAGCACCACAACAGAAAGTTTTGGTGCAAGTAATGAAGGAGCCAACAGGAACTAAAGGCCCTAGACTTACGGGTAATATTACTTTGCCAGGGCGTTATGTAGTACTGATGCCCTATGGACGGGGAGTAAATTTGTCCCGGCGGATTAGGAACGAAAACGAACGCAACCGTTTGCGTGCCCTAGCCATTTTGCTCAAACCATCTGGCATGGGATTGCTGGTGCGTACAGAAGCTGAAAGCAAGCCAGAAGAAGCAATTATTGAAGACTTAGAATCCCTACAGCGACAGTGGGAATTGATTCAACAAGAGGCGCAATCGACCCGTGCTCCGGCTTTGTTGAACCGAGACGATGACTTTATCCAACGGGTACTGCGAGATATGTACGGTGCAGATGTAAATCGCATCGTGGTTGATTCCAACACCGGTTTAAAACGAGTCAAGCAGTATTTGCAAAATTGGAGTGGGGGACAAACACCCCAAGGATTGTTGATCGATCATCATCGCGATCGCTCCCCCATTTTAGAATACTTCCGCGTCCATGCGGCAATTAGAGAAGCTCTCAAACCCAGAGTAGATCTGCCTTCTGGTGGTTATATTATCATTGAGCCTACAGAAGCCTTAACAGTGATAGATGTTAACTCCGGCTCCTTCACTCGTTCAGCCACTGCCAGGGAAACGGTATTATGGACTAATTGTGAAGCTGCCACCGAAATTGCTCGCCAGTTGCGACTGCGGAATATTGCTGGGGTAATTGTGGTGGATTTCATTGATATGGAATCCCGGAGGGATCAACAGCAAGTGCTAGAACACTTTAATAAAGCACTCAAAGCAGATAAAGCCCGTCCTCAAATCGCCCAACTTACAGAATTAGGTTTAGTAGAGCTTACCCGTAAGCGCCAAGGGCAAAATATTTACGAATTATTTGGCGAAACTTGTTCTGCCTGTGGTGGTTTAGGACATATTGTGCATCTACCAGGGGAAACAGAAACCAGATTACCCTCACCAGCAGAATTGCCAGATCGTTTTGCATCCATGGCTCAACGAGAACCACGGTTACCTGCTCCCCGGATACAAGAACAACGGGAAAGTTATGAAGCATTTGGCGAAGGATATGACACAGAGTCCGACGTTGCTGCTCTAGATTTGATTAATCATCCTAGTTATCAAGAACTGGGAGATAGCAGCAAACGCCGCACCCGTCGCCGTCGCATCAATATCAATGGGGGTAATGGTAAAGATGAACCTAGAGTTGCCCCGAACCCACTAGCATTCATCAACGAGCCAGACTTAGATATGGATGTTGAGAATGAACTTCCCGTGACTTCAGAATTACCCCCTCCCACTTTGAATAAACAAAGTTGGGGTGTTCGCACGCCAACTCCCCAGGAAAATCGTCCAGAACGTAGTAGGAGTTATCGAGCTGATTTAGTCAAACCAGTGGTAGAACCCCCGGAGATTGTTTCCGTGGAAATGACTACTGAAGAACAGGATGTGTATGCAGAAATGGGAGTTTCTCCCTTAGAAAAATTAGACAGAGAGGTCAAAAATTCCAAATCTGTAATTATTAATGTCACATTACCAGGACAACAATCTAGCAGCTCTCTCAACACCGAAGTATCTTCAGACACAACAGCTTCTTCAGACACAGAACCATTGTTAGAAACCCAGGGATCTTCAGATATTGAAGCACCCCCAGAACCAACTACACCTACCAAGAAATTAATCTTAGACAAATCCCAACCAGAGTCCTCAAAGGAGGAAGCTATAGAAAATCAACCACAGTTGGTGATGGTAGCAGATGAAAGTGCCCCTACTAAAACAACTGCTAAACGTCGGGTTCGCCGTCGCTCTTCAGCTAAAGATGCAGAGTAATGCCTAAAAAACAAGTGGCAGTGGATGCAATTCAACACCCAGCAATACCCCAAACTACAAAATGGCTGGAGTTCTCCCTGGCATCAGAAGTTCCGGGACTATTGGCTGGAATTGATGAAGTAGGAAGAGGTGCTTTATTTGGACCAGTAGTAGCAGCAGCAGTAATCTTACCTAAAACAGCTTTAAAAGCACCCATAGCTGCCGAAATTAAAGATAGTAAAAAGCTATCTGTTTCTCGCCGAAATCATCTAGCACAGCATATTTGTAACTTAGCAATAGATTGGAAAATTGGTTTTGCTGCCACTGGTGAAATTGATCGATTGAATATCTTACAGGCAACTGTTTTAGCCATGAGGCGAGCTGTGGTAAAACTGAATCACCAGCCTGCATTATGTTTAATTGATGGTAATCAATCTATCAAAGATTTACCATTACCACAGAAAACTATAGTTAAAGGGGATTCCCTTTCTCTTTCCATTGCTGCTGCTAGTATTGTGGCAAAAGTTTGGCGTGATGACTTAATAGTGCGCCTTGCTGGCAAATACACAATGTACGATTTGCAAAACAATAAAGGTTATGGCAGTGCGCGCCATTTGTGGGCGCTGCAACAGCATGGTCCTTCTCCTTTACATCGCCTGTCATTTCGTCCTTGTCAATCCAAAAAGGAGTGATTTAAAAGCACGGTGCCTACCGTGCTTTTGTTATCAAATATGTAGTTATTGAGACAATTATTCTATATTCCAAATCGGGAATTCCCTAGTATTTAAAGTAGATTTTGTTTCTTGGGTTTGTAATTTTACCCAATGGCAATAATCTACTATTAGTTGATGTAATAACCTTTGTTTAATCGTTAATAGAACACTTTTGAGCAAGCTATTACCAGTTGTTTCCAAAATTGGTTTGGGTGTTAAAGAAAACGGTGGTGGTAGCTCCACTAGTACTTCTAAATTAGCATTCCCCTGCAAGTAAGTATTATTACGTGTGTTGTAGGGTGACAAATGTCCCTTTAAGTTTAAATCAAATCGATGATTAATATACTCAATACCGAGAATTTCACAACCTACAGAGTGTAAATGTACTGTACCATCAGGTACTGCCCATACTTTCATATCAACAGTGGGTTGAATATTTAGTGACATAAATGTCAATGGACGCATTTTCAAGCGAAAAATTTCATGAGTTAGGGGTTGAATGCGGCTTGAGTCAACTAGGGCATTAACTAGGCGTTGAGGCTGACGCAAGTAGTGCTGAATGCCTATGGACTGCTGTGGTACAGAAATTTCTACTGACTGGGAAGCAATAAACTTGGTCGCCATAAGTTCATAAACTTAATTGTGTGATATTTCTATTATTAATTAATTTATGCTTTTTATTAACTATTGTTAAATTAAATCTTATTTACGCAAAATTTGCGTAGTTACCTGATTATTCATGTCTAAAAAATATGAATTCGATAAAATTAGCCTATCGTTTGAATGAATAAACGCAATCATCTGGCGTTACTGCTATTATGGGTAATTTTTGGTACTGCTCTGCGCTTTTTACGCCTGGAATCTCTACCTCCTTGGACAGACGAATGTGCCACCATCGCTTTTAGTTTGGGTAATGGTTTCCACTCAGTACCCCTAGATCGAATTATTAGTGCGGATGTACTGTTACAACCCTTACACCCCAATTCTGCAAACGGTATAGAGTCAGTTGTTAATTCTTTATTTGAGGAAAGTACCCATCCCCCCGTGTACTTTATCCTCACCAATTTATGGATGAGACTCTTTTCCCCAGGTTCAGAGTTAGCTTCCATTTGGGTAATGCGATCGCTGAGTGCGGTTTTAGGGGTAATATCTATACCTATAATGTTTGTATTTGGTTGTTTTGCCTTTCGTTCTTCATTGATAGGCCAGTTGTCAGCAGCCATGATGGCCGTTTCCCCCTACGTAGTTTTTCTAGGTAGAGAAGCACGACATTATACATTAATTATCTTATTGGTAATTGCTTCTTTGTCCTGTTTCATCCAAGGGATTCGGAGTATCCACAATCAACAACCTTTATCTCGATGGATAGCATTTGTTTGGATTGCCATCAATAGTTTGGGAGTAGCAACTCATTATTTCTTTGTTCTCAGTTTAGGGGCACAGGGCTTAGTATTTTTGATTCTAATATGGCAACAGTTAAGGAAAAATAAATCTGTATTAGTACAACCTTATTGGCGAATTATCTGGGTAGTAGGGTTAGGAACTTTAATTGGATGTTCGGTGTGGTTACCTGCACTGCAAAATATTTATGGTAGCGAACCTACTGCTTGGGTTTCCGATGGTAAGCCTAGCTTGGCACCTATTTTACGTCTGCTGCTGTGGACGATGAGTATGTTATTTTTATTACCTTCTGCATCAACTCATTTGCCGATGGTAATTGTGGTCATTTCTGGTGTTACTAGCATATTATTCTTGTTGTGGGTAATGCCCAAGCTGCTGTCTGGTATGCAAATTCAATCCCAGTATACTGATGCTAATTTAGTTATACGTTATCTGAATATTTACGTAGGAGGTGCGATCGCTTTATTTTTATTTTTTACCTATATTCTAGGCATGGATTTAACCTTAGCGGCTCGTTTCCAGTTTGTTTACGCTCCAGCAGTAATTCTGATAGTCGCAGCAGCTTTAGGGGGTTGTTGGCAAGCTGTAAATAAAAAGATTTCCCAGAAACCACTACGGGAACGTCAAACTGACTCAATATCCTTGACAAAAGTGTTAACAACTCCATTAGTAACAGTATCAATCATTTGGCTGATGGCATTTTTAGGAGGAATAACAGTAGTCTGGAATTGGGGTTATCTGCAAAATCATCGTCCTGATATATTAGCTCCCATTATTCACAATCAATCCCAGGCTCCCGTCCTCATTGCTACCACCCATAAGCATCACGGGCAAACAGGAAGAATGATAGGTTTAGTTTGGGAACGGCAAAAATTTCTGGATTCTTCAATTAATAACCAGAATTGGCAGTTTTTTTTAGCCCATAGAAACCCAGTTACCAGAGATTACACCCAAGCTGTGGAAAAACTACAAGCACAATTGCCCCAACTTCCCAAACCTCTGGATTTATGGTTGGTAGACTTTCGTGCTCCTATTGATTTAGCATCACAAAATTGCTTCTCCGAGCAAAAATCCCGGCAATCGGCTGGCGAATACCGCTATCAGCATTATTACTGTAGGAGTTAGGAGTTAAGAGTTAAGAGTTAAGAGTTGACAGTTGACACATAGGAGTTAAGAGTGAATTGTTGGGTTATCAAACCTCCGTGTCATCAGTGTCATCCATTTAATCAGTGTTCACAAGTTAAGAGTTAAAAGTAGGGAAAAATCATTTTCCTCGCCAACTATGTAAGTAAGCAAAATCTAAAATCTAAAATCTAAAATCTAAGATTGTATGACTATATCTATTGCTCATTTAGGCCCTCCTGGTACTTATGCAGAACAAGCTGCCATCACTTATAGTAATTGTCTAACTCAAGTTACGCAGGAAAAGTCCTTATTATCTCCCTATCCTACTATTGCCCAAACCTTACGCTCAGTTTCCCTCGGGCAATCATCTTTGGGAGTAGTGCCAGCCGAAAATTCTATTGAAGGGGTAGTAACTGTTACTCTTGATACTCTATGGCAACTGGATAATTTACGTATTCAGTTAGCTTTAGTTATGCCTATTGCTCACACACTAATTTCTTGTGCTACTAATTTAGAGGAAATCAAAATAGTTTACTCCCATCCCCAAGCTTTGGCACAGTGCCAAAAATGGTTAGAGAATTTTGTGCCTAAAGCACAACTAATCCCATCTACCTCAACTACAAAAGCACTGGAACTACTAAAAAGCGATACTACAGCAGCAGCTATTTCTTCCCAACGAGCTGCACAACTTTATAACTTACCCATCTTACATACGGGAATTAATGACTATCCAGGAAACTGTACTCGTTTTTGGGTTGTTAGCCAGAATAATCAGCCCAATACCCATGCAACCTTAAAAAGAACTGCTAGTCATACTTCTCTTGCTTTTAGTGTCCCTGCTAATGTCCCTGGTACTTTAGTCAAACCTCTACAGGTATTTGCCCATCTTGGAATAAATCTTAGCCGAATCCAGTCCCGTCCCACCAAACGATCATTAGGTGAGTACTTGTTCTTTATGGACTTAGAAGCGGACTTGACTTGTGCGCCAATGGATTCGGCTCTAGCAGAATTAAGGGCTCACACAGAAGTAATGAAATTATTTGGTAGTTATGACGTAATGTCAATCAATAGTTTATAGTTATTGCCCCTCACAATCACAATTTTTGGTCAAAGGTATCTTTGAGCACAGTGCGAGCTGCTAAGTGATTGCGAGTCGAAGTCAAAATTTCTGATTCCCGTTGTAAACGATTAGCTGTATCTTGCATTTCTAGTAATGCTTGTTGTTCTGTAGCTGCTCCATACAGGTTACTTGCTATCCAGTAAGAGAGTTCCATTGGCAAATCAGGTAAATCTTCTGGTAGTTCAATTTCTTGCTCAGTTAATTTCCCTGATAGACGCACCACATCTCGCAACAATTTTTCTACTTCAGTTGCCATAGGACGTAAGTCGTCCTGAGTCGGCTTATCTTCTATCCATTCTACCAAGCCGACTCGATAGGGCTTTTCCCTCACATACTCTAGCAGTCGAAATCTTTGCTGTCCCATAGATAAAACTTTCATGCGGTCATCTGGTAGCCTTTGGTACTCAGTTATTTCCGCACAACAACCAACGTTAGCAATTTTACCTTGCCCTGGATCGACCATTAATACTCCAAACTTCCTATCGCTTGACAAAATCGTATTCATCATGATCCGGTAACGGAACTCGAAGATATGCAATGGTAGTGGTCTACTGGGGAAAAGAACTACTTCTGGCAACGGGAACAGAGGCAATTCGCAAATAGCTATTTGGGGAGATGATGTCATTTTTACTTTGGTATCGATTGAATCCTATAAAAGTTTCTAATCTTTTTCCCGTACTTCTAAATGTATTTTAGCATCTTGATTTGATGAAAAAATAAAAAGCCCTGAGAAGTTTTCTCTAGGGCAAAGTAAAAAATACAACCAATTAATTTAATGATTCAATTACAGCTTCACTTCAATATCTACACCTGAAGGTAAATCTAGTTTCATAAGAGCATCAATAGTCTTAGAAGAGGGCTGATAAATATCGACAATGCGGCGATGGGTGCGGGTTTCAAAGTGTTCTCGGGAATCTTTATCAACGTGGGGCGATCGCAATACGCAGTAAATGCGGCGCTTTGTAGGTAAAGGAATCGGACCAATTGCTGTAGCGTTAGTGCGGTTAGCTGTATCTACAATCTTCTCACACGATGTATCTAATAAACGACGGTCAAAAGCTTGTAAGCGAATTCTAATCTTTTGCTGCTGCAGAGTTGCCATTTTAAATTTTCCTGGTTCTGAAGAATTTTGGGTTTTGAAAAACAGATAATCCGTTATCCGTTGTCCGTTATCCGTTGCCTATTTTGGATTGTTCTTACGGTTATGGGGGCTGGAATTCCCGATCATAACTGTGGAGATTTGAAAAGAGCAGAGAGGAATTATACCATCTCTGCTCCGATCGTTAATTGAAGTACAAGATGCTACTTAAGAATTTTGGAAACCACACCAGCACCGATGGTACGACCACCTTCACGGATGGCAAAACGCATTCCTTGCTCAATGGCGATGGCGTTGATCAACTCCACAGTCATCTTAATCCGGTCTCCAGGCATTACCATTTCCGCCGCACTACCATCATCAGCAGTAAAACTATTGATGGTTCCAGTTACATCGGTTGTCCGTACATAGAATTGGGGACGGTAACCAGAAAAGAATGGAGTCTTACGACCACCTTCTTTATCTGTCAAGACGTAAACCTCACCTTCAAATTGAGTGTGGGGAGTAATAGAACCAGGCTTGGCAAGTACCATACCCCGTTCAATATCATCTTTTTGCATACCACGCAGTAGTAAACCTGCGTTATCACCTGCCATACCTTCTTCGAGACTCTTCTTGAACATCTCGATACCAGTAACTGTAGTGTTGCGAGTGTCTCTAATTCCCACCAACTCAACAACATCACCGATTTTTACCTTTCCACGCTCAATTCTGCCGGTGGCTACGGTTCCACGACCTGTAATGGAGAATACGTCTTCTACTGCCATCAAGAAGGGCTTATCCACATCACGCTCAGGGGTAGGAATGTAGTCATCTACAGTATCCATCAGGGCATAGATTTTATCTACCCAATCATTCTCACCACGCTGGGTTTTGGGATTAGCGGTCATGTATTCTAGTGCTTGCAAGCCAGAACCAGTGGTAATGGGAATATCATCTCCAGCGAATTGATAGTCAGAAAGTAATTCCCTAACTTCCAATTCTACCAATTCCAGTAGTTCTGCGTCATCCACCATGTCTTCCTTATTTAAGAAGACCACTAGGTTAGGTACACCTACCTGACGTGCCAAAAGGATGTGTTCCCGAGTTTGGGGCATAGGACCATCAGCAGCGGATACTACCAGGATCGCTCCATCCATCTGTGCTGCGCCAGTGATCATATTCTTCACATAGTCAGCGTGTCCTGGGCAATCTACGTGAGCGTAGTGACGATTTTCAGTTTCGTATTCTACGTGAGCAGTGTTAATTGTAATACCCCGTGCTTTTTCTTCGGGAGCATTGTCAATTTGATCGTAAGCCTTTGCCTGAGCCTGACCTAGTGCTGACAAGGTCATGGTGATGGCTGCTGTCAATGTAGTTTTACCATGGTCAACGTGACCAATAGTACCTATGTTAACGTGGGGTTTAGTCCTTTCAAACTTTGCGCGTGCCATGAATGCTGGTTTCCTTTTTTTCTAATTAAGCGTTCCCTTTGCTTTTAGCTATGATTGCCTCAGCAACGTTGCGAGGCACTTCTTCATAATGGCTAAACTCCATTGAGAAGATTCCCCGACCTTGGGTCTTCGACCGGATATCGGTGGCATAGCCAAACATTTGGGCCAATGGTACCTTCGCAGTTACTTGAGAAAGACCCTGCTCAGAACCCATGCCCTCAATGTGTCCCCGACGGGAGTTGAGGTCACCCATCACATCCCCAAGGAAGTTTTCTGGTACTTCTACCTCAACTTTCATCATTGGCTCTAGTAAGATGGGTGAAGCCTTCATTGCTGCTGCTCTCATTGCCATAGAACCGGCAATTTTGAAAGCCATTTCTGAAGAGTCTACATCATGATAAGAGCCATCGATCAACGTTGCCTTGACATCAATGAGTGGATATCCAGCTAGAATACCTGATTCACAGGTTTCTTTCATTCCTGATTCCACTGGTGCAATGTACTCTTTAGGTACGGTACCACCAACAATTTTGGAGACGAATTCAAAGCCGCTCCCGGCTTCTGCCGGCTCTAAATCCACTACAACGTGACCATACTGACCCTTACCACCACTTTGGCGAATGAATTTACCTTCTACTTTGGTGACAGATTTACGAATGGTTTCTCGGTAAGCCACCTGTGGCGCACCAATGTTAGCTTCCACTTTGAATTCTCGTAACATTCTGTCCACCAGAATTTCTAGGTGCAATTCACCCATCCCTGCAATTACGGTTTGGTTGGTTTCTGAATCGACGCTGACACGGAAAGTTGGGTCTTCTTCCGAAAGAGTTTGCAGAGCCTTGGAGAGCTTATCCATGTCGTTCTTGGTTTTGGGCTCTACCGCCACCGAGATGACTGGTTCGGGAATATACAGGGATTCAAGAATAACTGATGTATTCTCGTCATCACATAATGTGTCACCTGTCAAGGTTTCCTTTAATCCCAAGGCTGCCCCTAAATCTCCCGCACGCAGCTCTTCAACATCTATACGGTCGTCTGCTTTCATGACCACTAAACGGGAAATCCTTTCTTTCTTGTCCTTCGTGGCATTAAAGACGTAACTGCCTTTTTTCAATACACCAGAATAAACACGAACAAAAGTTAATCGACCGTAGGGATCGGCCATGATTTTGAACGCCAGTGCTGATAAGGGTCCATCGTCATCAGCGTGTCTTTCTACCGTATCCCCATTGGGAAGGGTACCTTGAATTGGCGGTACTTCAGTTGGTGCAGGCAGATAATCTACAACTGCATCCAGCAATAATTGTACGCCTTTATTTTTAAAAGCAGACCCGCAAAGCATTGGCACAATAGTACCTGCTAGAACGCCTTGACGTAGAGCCGTGCTAATTTCTTCTTCTGTAAGTTCTTCACCCTCGAAATACTTATTCATCAGGTCATCATCAGTTTCAGATACCGCTTCCACTAATTTGGTGCGATACTCTTCGACCTGTGAGCGCATTTCATCGGGGATATCTGTTTGTTGAATATCAGTTCCTTGGTCATTGGCGTACATGTAAGCACACATACCCACCAAATCCACAATTCCCCGGAATTCGGTTTCACTACCAATCGGCAATTGAATGGCGACAGCATTTGTCCGCAAGCGATCGCGTACTTGTTCCAATACTCTGTAAAAGTTAGCACCAGTACGATCCATTTTGTTGACAAAGACTATACGTGGCACGTGATAGCGATCTGCCTGACGCCACACTGTCTCTGTCTGCGGCTGTACGCCACCTACAGAACATAAAACTGTGATCACACCATCCAATACCCGCATGGAACGTTCCACTTCAATTGTGAAATCGACGTGACCGGGGGTATCAATAATATTTATTTGATGATCTTTCCAACTGGTGCTAATAGCAGCAGCGGTTATGGTAATCCCCCTTTCCCGCTCCTGATCCATCCAGTCAGTGACAGCAGTTCCTTCGTGGACCTCACCAATTTTATGAATTATGCCAGAGTAGAACAATATTCTCTCTGTTGTTGTTGTTTTACCCGCATCTATATGCGCCGCAATACCTATATTGCGTACTTTTTCTAGGGGGTGAGTACGTGCCACGGCTGCCTCCTATAGTTTTCGCCTCATGATATCTTGTATATTACGTTTTATTAAGATTTTGTGTTTTGCTTACAAATACACAAGATATATCACTTAGAACAGTGCGATACCATCGCTGCTTGACTTAGTAACGATAGTGTGCAAAGGCTTTGTTCGCTTCAGCCATCCGATGGGTTTCTTCGCGTTTGCGAATCGCATTCCCGGTTTCATTGGCAGCATCCATTAATTCGTTTGCCAGTTTGCCTGCCATTGTCCGCCCTGAGCGTTGTCGGGAAAATTGTACTAAGTAACGCAGTGCAAGGGTTGTGCCTCGCTCTGAACGCACTTCCATTGGTACTTGGTAGGTTGCTCCACCAACACGACGAGCTTTAACTTCCACTAGGGGTGTGGCATTCCGCACCGCTTTTTCAAAAGTTTCCAAGGCATCACTACCAGTTCGTTCCTCAATAGTTTTCATGGCATCATAAACAATTCTTGCTGCCAGAGATTTTTTGCCGTGACGCATGATCCGGCGAATCATCATACTGACAAGACGACTGTTATAAACTGAGTCAGGAGGAACTGGGCGCCTTTGTATAACACCACGACGAGACATATTTCAACCTT
>JASJCX010000079.1 GCA_030065255.1 Calothrix sp. MO_167.B42
CTCCTCTTCAATTACGACTAAAAAACACTGCTGCTGCAATAATTAAACCCAACAGCACCAAAGGAACCCAGAGATTAGGAATATCAGCAAAACTCATTTTCGATTAATTAATGTATTTTTGGCCTATATTTCAGGGATAATTCCCTTATACAGGAGTGCTGGGGGAACCCAAAATGATATCAAAAGACATCTTGATATGGCTGCGAGAACGCACAGCTCTAGGTCTTTTGGATGCTAAACCCTTAAAAGCGATCGCTCAAGTCTTTGATGAACAGATTATACCAGCCCAAAGCCATGTGGCTGTGGCTGGTAATTCCCCAGATGCCCTTTATATTCTCCAGCATGGGCAAATTGAAAGTAACAACCCCAATAATCCAGATTTATCTTGCGGTTTATTGGCAGGTGCGGTGATTAATCTGCGAGAATTACTTTTGGATCAGGTGGCTGACTGTACCATTACTACCCTCACGGAATGCAAATTTTGGGTAACATCGGATACTAAATTTCGTCAATTACTCCGTCAATACCCTGAAATATCCCAAGGGTTTTCTCGCCTATTAATTGAAGAGTTGGCGCAGTTGCAATCCGCCCTAACTTACGAGCAAGAACGTTCCCTTACCTTGCGCCCCTATTTAGTTACCAAAGCGCAACGGGGCGTTATTGGTAACAGTCGTTACGCAGTCAAATTGCGATCGCAAATTCGCCAAGCAGCAGATAACCGCACATCTGTGTTAATTTTTGGCGAACCAGGGCTGGAAAAGGACAATATCGCCGCCCTAATTCATTTTGGTTCTTCCCGGCGACGACAACCAATAATTCAGGTCAATTGTGGTATCCTCCAGGCTAGCGGTGCAGATTTATTTGGCCGAGTGGGTGGCAAGCCGGGACTGATAGAATATCTGGGGCAAGGTACTTTAGTTTTGAATAATATCCACGAAACACCACCGGAATTAGTACCAGCATTAGTAGAATTATTGTCCACAAGTACTTACAAACTAGTAGGGGATGGAGATTCACCACCTAAAACCAATAATTCCCGCATTCTAATTGTTTCAGAACAAACATCACCATCTATTGCTCGCTGTGTTGATAGTACTATCAAAGTGCCACCGCTACGGTTACGGAAAAAAGATATCAAAGCGCAGTTAGAGTACAACATCAATCTGTATAGTAAAGCACGGGGCATCCCTAAACCCCGAGTTACCCCCGAAGCATTGCGACGGTTACAAGCCTACGATTTTCCCGGCAATTTGCAAGAATTGAAGAGTTTACTAGAAAGGGCAATTATTCAGGCTGGGGAAGCCCAGGAATTAACAGAGGAAATTTTTTGGTCTACCCAAACCAAACAAAAACGATTTCGGGTCAATTTACTTAACCTGTATCCCAATTTACGCCAATTTTTACGTAGTGATTGGTGGCCAGATCGGCTGAATTATGGCTTTACTGTGGTAGCCTTTGCCTTCCTGGTGATTGTATTATTTGTTGGACCCCAAACCCGCGATCGCAATTTTGGCCTAAATTTATTTTGGGCTTGGTGGTGGGCTGTTTTTCTGTTTCTGTTCCCGTTTTTGGGGCGTATTTGGTGCGCGGTATGCCCGTTTATGATTTACGGTGAAATTACTCAGAAATTATCCTTGTGGCTGTTTCCCAGAAAACTTCAACCTTGGCAGCGACAAACCGCAGAAAAGTGGGGAGGATGGTTTCTGTTTGCATTGTTTGCTCTCATATTCCTGTGGGAAGAACTATGGGATTTAGAAAATACCGCTTATTTATCAGCTTGTTTGCTCCTACTAATTACCGCCGGAGCCATGATTTTCTCCGCCATTTTCGAGAGACGATTTTGGTGTCGTTATCTTTGCCCCATTGGCGGCATGAATGGTTTATTTGCCAAGTTATCAATGATCGAATTGCGCGCACAGCAGGGTATTTGTTCCGCCACCTGTACCACCTATCAATGTTACAAAGGCGGGCCCGAAAAAGGCGAAGGAATGGCAACGGGCGGTTGTCCTGTTTACTCGCACCCCGCCCAACTGCAAGATAATAAAGATTGCGTCCTCTGCATGACTTGTCTCAAAGCCTGTCCCCATCGCTCCGTAGAATTGAACTTACGCCCCCCAGGGATAGAACTGTGGACAACCCACATATCCCATAGCTATGAAGTGGCATTGTTATTTTTACTATTTGGCGGGGTATATCTGCACCGCCTACCGGAATTACAAACTATGCTGGGTTTGCATCTGGATTTACAAAATTTTTGGCCACATTTAGGCCTATCCTTACTAGCTTTAATTATCCCAGTGGTTATTGCCAGTATTAGTTATGGTTGCATAGTCTTGATTAACCAAACTAAAATCCGCTCTTTTGTAGAATTGGCATATGGTTATCTTCCCTTAGTTTTGGGTGGGAACTTAGCTCATTATTTACATTTAGCTTTAAATGAAGGAGGGCGAATATTACCAGTCACCTTTGCAACCTTTGGCCTCTCTGGGGAAAATCTCCCTATCTTAGTTGCTCATCCCGCAGTCATTAGTTTTTTACAAGCAACTACCCTGATATTTGCAGTATTTTTCACCATTGTACTCACCCAGAAAATAGCTAGACAACCTGTGGTAAGGATGATTTGGCAACATTTAGCAGCGATTGTTTTAGGAGTAAGTATGTGGATGATTATAATCTAATATCAAATCCGATAGCATCTGAATGATAAAAAACCACAGAGGCGCAGAGAACGCAGAGGAAGAGGAAGAGAGAGAGGAAATTTAAATCATTCCGATACAAACGGAAACGATATAACTCCAGTTAATAACTTGCTTCTAAAATCTGTTGAGCAGTTAGATTTAAATCTGGAAATGTTGGCGACTCTATACAGTCGTCTCTTCTAAACTGTTTACCACTATATTCACCCTCATCACTTAAAGAGTAAATTGTAATTGTTGGTTGTTTGGGGTCACCTATTAACGCTTTGCTACCCAAAGCTGCATAATCCACAATCCAATATTCTTGAATACCCATTTCTTCGTAGTCAGCAAACTTTTTATGATAATCATCTCTCCAGTTAGTACTCACCCTTACGGGTATCTCCTCTGGAGAGGCTACGCCAACGTCAGTTGCTTCAACGCGGGGAACCCGCGCAACGCACTGACTCACTACCTCTATTACCAATGGTATTGATTCAGGTTGAATTAAAATAGACTCTTCTTGCCAATATGGTTCGTTTACTAAATTGGAGAGATTTAATACAAGAATATCTGGAAAGTACCCAGATTGTTTATTTTTCGACTGTACTAGTCCCTGATTCGATATACCGTATTTCAGTTTAAGTCTGACAAATTCGTATCCTAAAATCGCTGCTAAAAAAGCAATAATTTCCTCATGTTTTCCTTTTGGTTGTGGCATTTGAATAATTTCTCCATCGTATAATTCGTAGCGAATAATTTCGGGTTGTGTTGATAAAAATTCGATAAATTCATCGAATGTGAATATTTTTTGTAGAGATTGTGCCATAATTTTTCCTTTATCTTGAAATTTTATTGTTTACTAATAAGTAGGTAGGCGTAATTAAATGTAAGAGGCGAACCTCACCCCCATCCCCTCTCCTTGATAAGGAGAGGGGTGCCGTGAGGCGGGGTGAGGTTTTATATTTAATTTGACCCAGTTACTTATAGGCTAATTGTTGGCACTATTGGCTGAGGCTTCTATGGAAGCTTCTGGAGTGTTGGGTGTTAATTCTGGTTGCTGCTGCTCTACAGAAAATTCCACAACCTGGGGCTGAGTAACTGGTATCGATTTTTCAGTAGGTTTGTTTTCTGGAGCAGAATTTTCGGGTAAATTGGCCGTTGTAGTTTCTGGTAATGAGGGCTGTTTTTGTATGTAAGCTATGTATTCAATGATTTGCCCTATTTTCTCAGTCTTTTGGATATTTCCTTGTTCCTGGTATTTTTTCTGGGCATGTTTAAGTAGTTTATTTGCTTGTTGAAATTCACCTTGATTATATAAAGTAACTCCCAAGTTATAGTAGGCAGTGGTATCATTGGGCAGACGGCGAATTACTTCTTGATAAGTTGCGATCGCATCTTTGGTTTTTTCTTGAACTACCAATAAACTACCCAGATTATTGTAAGCCACAGCATTTTTAGGATTGTTTTGGATAGCCTGGCGATAAGCTGTGATTGCTTGCTCAAGTTCTCCCTGCTGCTGGAAAGCGATCGCTAAGTTAAAATAAGCTTTATCATTTTTCTTATCAAGGTTGACTGCTTGTTTGTAAGCTGCGATTGCTTCGGGAATTTGTCCTTGTTGATGTAAAATCACACCCAAATTATATTGAGCAGATGCCATTGTCGGATCGGTAACTAAGGCTTGGCGATAAGCACTCATAGCAGCTTCTGGCTTTCCTTGTTTTTGCAGTACCACTCCCAAGTTGTAGTAAGCTTGAACCAAATTCGGATTTACCCTAATCGCTTCACCATACTCTTGTGCAGCTAAGTCCAAATGGTTCTGTTGCAACATAATGTTACCCAAGTAATTACGCGCTTTGCCCAGCTGAGGATCTTGCTCTAAGGCTTGACGAAAAGCATATTCTGCTGCTGGTAAATCATTGCGGTTATAGCGCATTACTCCCTGTTGAAACAGACTAGCTGCTTCCAAACTTTGGGAAACTACCTCTTCTTGGGCTAATACCTTGCTATGAGGTAATTCCACCATTGTTGATGCTGTTAGCACTACAAAGGCAGAGGAACACAAAATTGCTAATTTTTTTAATCCGTGCAAACACTTGCTAAGTAGTTGGTATTGATACATTTTAACCCCGTATTTTTTAAATAAATCGATCTTAATCTAAGAATACCCAACATGCCAATCTAATTTTATTTGTTACATATTTGATTTATGAATACAGTGAATAGAAAGAATATGACATTGATGGGATAGTTCTCATTAATTCACTTTCATTTTACGGATATAATTGAGATTATAGTTATAAACAATTATCGAAGCAAGTAGTATATTAGTAGTCAGGTTTATAAAAACAATTAGCCATTTTTCTTGGTTAAATTAAACAATGAAACCATAAATATTCTAATAAATAAGTTACTAGGTAAAATTAAACATAAAACCTCACTCCGCCTGAGGTTACCCCTCTCCTTAATAAGGCTCACGTGTACACACAAGTAATTAAATTTAGCCAAGCCCTCACCTAAACGCCCCCTAACCCCCAAAATTGGGGGGACAAGGATTCCCATGCGTCCCCCAAAATTGGGGGATTTAGGGGGCATTCATAGACTGAAACGAAGATAAGTAGGACTTGTGTGTACACCGTAGTCTTAATAAGGAGAGGGAATGGGGGTGAGGTTCGCCTTTTACATTTAATTACGCCTGCCTACTTATTGATATAGTCGAACGCACGTTATCCTACAAGCAGTAATTAAGTTATCTGTTTGGCTCTAATAAAAGATTTAGTCCATCACTACGATATTTTTGTACTTTTACACAATTATGTCCTAACATGATGGCAATTTCTTTAACTGTCTTGATTTTCTTAATCTTTAACCAATAAATAGCTTGAATTTGTTCTTTTTCTTGCATTGTATGTGCATTTTGGAGAATTTATTGGAGAGTTGATGCTTATTCACTAATTTCAATTTTTACCGCACCTGGTATATTGGCATTCGCTATAATACTTACTTATGCTAAATGTAGCCTAAATATATAAAATTGGTATAAAAAGAACCTGACTCTGGTGAGGTTAAAAACAAAAAAGTCATTGGTGGCTCTAGCCTATACCGTAAACATCTGTGTAGAACGTGAGTTCGCGTTTTCGGTAAATCCCATACTGGTTAAACTGGGAGAACAGATTGATGAAGAAAAAGCCTCCGGGAAACCAATTGGTTGAGTGCGATGGTGCAAAGCAGGCGCTACGCGATGGCGTATACGTGCCAAAGCTGGGAAATTATTGTTCAAGGAATTTGTAAAATGGTTCTGTTAGAGTGAGTGTCATACCCTTGAGAATAACGATGGAGATTGACGATTATTAGAATCTAAAGGAAGCTAAGGATGGGATATCACAACCACCATAAAGGGGGGTAAACTTCTGCTGAAAACCATTAAATTTGTAAATATACGGAAAACTTTGCACCCAACAAGTAAGTAATTTATGTATAAGTGAACTAATATAAGTAACTTAACTATTGTCGCCATTAAACTTATTCTTGTTAAACTACTTATCTTAAATTAGATGTACTCAGTTTCTCGAAGCCATACAAGGTATTAGTAATGAACGTATCCGCCGGTAGTATAACGCCATTAGATAGTCCCGCCCCCCAACCCGCACCAATGATTCTGGAAAATTTGCCAGAACCAGCAATTGAAGGACGGGGGTGTCCTCGTAAAACTTGTTCGCAAATTGACCTACTTTTACTTGCGATTGAAGCTTTGGAATTGGGTGGTTCTGAAGCAATTCTGGGGTTTGCAGAAGAACTAGATTTGAAAGAAATTATTAAAAATCGAGTTAATTTGTGGCGGATGCGTAGCACTAATCCATTACGTCGTGCCCATGTCCGTCGCCCTTTAACTATTATAGAAGCAAAAGCCTTGGTAATCATTGCTTGCCACATAGCTAGACGATTAACCGTGGTTATCCGCCAGTTGTTGATGATTTATCAGCAATTACATGAGAAACAAATCCCCTTGGAACAAAATTTACGGCTTGCTAATTATTTAGAAAGATTCAGAGCACATTTTAAAAGCCGCATGAATCCAAGACGTTCTGGGTTTTTGGCATTAAGTTCCGATGAAAAATTAGATGAGTTAGCTATCAGTCTGTTGGGACAATTACTTTTTTGTACGGGAACAGCTGGTATGCAACGACTCTGGATTAGTCTATTTGATGGTGAAGTGGAATGAATATCCAACGCAAATATAGTTTACCTAACTGTACCCTAGTTTTAGAGGGCTTGAACGATACCGCCAAGGCTAACAACTTTCAAGAAGTTCGCCCTCCCCTATCTATTCTGGTGAATGCAGAATGCCATTTATCTGGAGTTAACCAACCCCTAACAGGGGGACGGGAATTTTTTGAAAGTTTGGTAAGAGCAGTTAGTGCTTATGCTCAAGAATTTCTCAGTAATGTATCTAATCCCCAAGCACACAACACGGAATCGGAGTTGGTGCAGCTAGAGAAAGTAGACACCAACCAACATCAATTGATTGTCCATTCTCAAATGGATGTGGAAGATAACCAGTCTTCAAGGGATGGCCATGAATCAGCGTTGAAAGTAAATTTAAATACGGTGCAGCTATTTGATTTAGTTGAAGCCGTGGATCAATTTTTTGCTGATAGTCAGACTTTACCAGAGCTATCTTTAGAACTACAACCAGTTTCCAAGCGATATGGCGGCGCAGCTCAAGCGTTAATCAAGCAAGCTGTTCCCGCAGGGGTAGGAGTTACAAGTTTAGCTGCGGCTGCGGTTGCTTTTGGGATGTTACCAATTCCCGAATACCGCCCCACCCCACAAACCCAGTCTAAACAACCTGCTGTAGAGGCTTCTGCGTCCCCATCTGAAAATCAAACACCAACGTCTACCAGTAAACAAACAAATACTACACCTACAGCTACTAACCCTGATACTGCCACCAATAACAATACATCAACTCCTGTTAAGGATCTAGAAGCACTTTTAAAGCAAGTTCCCGAAATTAATAATTCATCTCAGTTAAAGGCATTAAATCGCCAAGTTTATAATCAAATTAATTCCAAATGGATAAATCGAGAGGTAAAGCAAGATTTAGTCTATCGCGTTGGTGTAGCAGCGGATGGTGCTATTGTTGGTTATAAGGCTGTGAATAAAGAAGCCAATAAACAAGTAGAAACTACTCCTTTATCGCAGCTACTCTACAATAGTGCTGACCAAAAACCGATTACTAACGAACCCATTGCTCAATTCCGGGTGGTTTTTCGGCGGGAAAATAAAGAGCAGCAAAAACAAGTTTTAGAAGTTAGTCCTTGGAATGGTTATCCCAAGACTCCAGATGTGTTTGGAGCCAGAATTACAGATGCCAATCAAGTTAAGGAGTTAAGACAAAAGCTCTATGATAATATCCGTGAAAACTGGGGAGGTACTCCCACCTATAAACAGGTGTTGAAGTATCGAGTGGCGGTAAAAAAAGATGGCATTATTGCTGACTATGAACCATTAAATAAAAGTGCCTTTGACAATTTCCGAGAAACCCCTTTACCAAAGATGTTTTTGGCAATTTATGGTTCTAATGTTGCAGCTCCTAACAGTAAAGAGCCTCTAGCTCACTACCAAGTAGAATTTTCACCCAGTGGTAATTTGGATGTTAAACCTTGGCAGGGATATCGGTGAAGAGTTGGGAGTGAAGAGTTACTCCCTTCTCGCTCTAAAATTACCTATATTTCTCTCTTCTGCTCTCTGTGTCCTCTGTGCCTCTGCGGTTTTTTACTTCGGTAATCTTCTACCGGGAAGGGAGTAAGAGTTGGTAGTTGATGGTTGATAGTTAGTTACGTCTGGTGTGAATTAAATTTTAGGAGGGAGTTACAGATTGGAAGGTTTGAATCTCAATTCCAAACTGACGACGCAGAAGAAGTCGCAAAGTATGAGAAGCGATTTTAGCTACCATATGAGTGGCTCCCATTTCTTCCTGTAAGCGTCCCTATATTAATATCAAGCTGACTAAGAAGTTGCTCCCATTTTTTGATTTTCTCATTCGACATAATATTTGCTCGTATTTATACAAAAACAAAACTGCTGGATGACTGAGTAATAATGTGCAAGCCTCCCATAAAAATGATGTTATCTAATTCGAGTAAGTGGAATCGCAATTCCTTGTAGCGACTGTGTTGATTGTCAAGTGCGATCGCATCCTTTCGTAGCGATCGCACTTAAGAGCAAAGCGATCGCGTCGCGATTGTCGTAGGTGTAGCCAGTTGTATTTCCCAACTCATCAGTCCGGGCGATCGCATTATTAACAAGGAGAACCAAAATCGATTAACCTTGTTATCATCAAATATCACGAGGGTCAATTGCATTGATTTCCGAAAATCTTTTAAAATCATTGATGTTGAATGTTAAAAGATAGGTTAGATTATGGGCTATCATAGCTGCAACTAATCGTGCATCATGAGAAGGTTTACCAATAATTTTGTATTTACGAATCAAGGTTTCCCAGGCTGTAAATATTGATGCTGTATCGGGTAAAAGAACGAAAAAATTCTTCATTTGTTCTAATTCTTGTAAAGCATCAGCAACTGATAAACCTAATCCATTAACTTCTACTGGACGAGTGGCAACCACCCAAAATTCAATCAAATTTTGCGGTATTATACACAAAGTTTCCTCTTGCACTAGTAAACTTTTCACTGCTTGAACAGAAGATTCATGCATTGGATGAGTCTCTTGGATAGTCCGCAACAAAATATTTGTATCAACCAGATAACTCATCGCATTTCATCTTCTCTGGTATAGATACTTTCGCGGCTAATTGCTTCATCAGAAAGGGGTGGTGCTGCAATGTTCGAGTGACTTTTAGCCCAATTTACAAATCTTTGTGCACGTTCTTGGGGTGATACTGTTAAGGGTATGGGTTGGGATGAATTTGCTAATAAATGTTCAACTAAAGTTTTCAATAACATTTCTGGTGATATTCCCTGGGCTGTGGCTTGGGCAATTAAACGCGATTCAATTTCAGGGTCTAATTCAAGTAGGATAGCCATAATTTGCTTCAATCAAAATATATCGCTTTATTTAGAACTTGCTGATTTCACTATCAGTGCCACGGCTTTTAACTCCTTCACTCTTAACTCCTTCCCTCCCTCACTCCTTACCTGGTTACCGAACAATTTTCTTCATATAATTTCCCCATAACTGAGCAGCTTGGGCACTACTACCAGAAGTGGGGGAATTATTGTCATTTCCCAACCAAATACCAGTTACGATTCGCTGCTTGGGCACAAAGCCAATAAACCACAAATCAACATTTTTATCTGTGGTTCCTGTTTTCCCTCCTTCTCCCCTGCCAATGGCTGCACTACGCCCAGTTCCACTAGTAATCACTCTCTGTAGTAAACGGTTCATGGTTCGGGCTATACTCGCTTTTAAAACTCGCTTATTGGCATCAGCATCTTGATCGAAAGAATAAATCACACGGCAGGTTTTTAAGTCATTTCTATCGCGACAATCACTGCTGTCTAAAATTCTACTAATAGCATGGGGACGATTCCAAACACCATCATTATTAATTGCCCCAAAAGCTCCTGTCATTTCCAAGACATTGACTACACTTTGGCCTAAAATTAGTCCTGGTACCGCTTCCAATTCTGACTTAACCCCCAATTTCCGCGCCATACTCACTACTTTATTCAAACCAACATCCTGCGCTACTCTTAGGGCAATTGGGTTTTCGGAAAGGGCAAGCCCCGCGGCCATATCTAAGGCACTAGCACCAGTGCGACAGGGTTTGTAGGTAAAACCCCTCCAAGTAAGGGGGGAACAAGAATAGGTTTTACCTGTGGGTATTCCTGCTTCTAGGGCTGCGGTGTAGGCAAAAACTTTAAAGGTAGATCCTGGTTGTCTTTTGGCTTGATAAGCACGATTAAACTGACTGTTTTGAAAATTAGTACCACCTACCATGGCTAATATTGCACCGGTTTGGGAATCCAGGGTTAATACAGCCCCTTGTTTAAAGCCAAAATTTGAGCCACTGGTTTCAACTGCATTCCGCAAGGCGGTTTCTGCCTGGGATTGCATGGAGGGATTTAATTGAGTTTCAATAATAAAGTTGCCTTCTGCTGCCAAATCTGTTCCTAAAATAGACTGCAATTCAGCAAAGACATAGTTATAAAAGTAGGGAGCAATGGTTTTTGCCTGTTGCTCGCAGACTTTAGGACTAATTTCAATGGGCGAACGTCGAGCGCGATTATATTCCTCTTGCTTGAGTTTACCCATTTCCAGCATTCGCCGTAATACGCGATTGCGGTAAGCAGCAATCTTTTGCTTACTTTTATTACTCCCACAGAAATTAAAACCGTTGGGAGCTGGTAAAATTCCTACCAATGTGGCAGATTCTGCGGCGGTTAATTCTTTGGCTGATTTCCCAAAGTAATAGCGAGCTGCATCTTCAAAACCAGAGGTATCTACTCCCAGGTAAACCCGGTTTAAATAAGTTAGTAAAATATCATCCTTACTATAAAAAGTCTCTAACTTCAGCGACACCACAGCTTCCCGGATTTTACGCCATAGGGAATCCTTCCTGCCCACATAATCTCGGAATAAACTGCGAGCAACTTGTTGGGTGACGGTACTTGCCCCTTGCTGGATATCACCACTACGAGTATTAATCAACACAGCTCGTAAAATTCCTAAGGGGTCAATACCTAGATGCCAGTAAAAACGGCTATCTTCGGAAGCAACCACAGCTGCTGGCAAATAAGGCCCAAAATCAGATAACTTTTTCAGATCGACATGGGCGGTGGAACGCGGCTCACGCAAGGGAGTAAAGCCATCACGGGCGTATACAATTACCGGCGCACGGGTGGCTGTGGGTAGGGGTGTGACAGAAAATTTTGTCCATTCTACAGCGATCGCTAAAGTAACCAAGGCGGTAATACCTGCTACTCCGTAACCAGCCCAAGTTGCAGCTTGAAAATACCAAGGGGGTGGATCGACATATTGTAGTCGCACAGATGCGGCTAATTCTGGCGGTCCCAGGGTGAGAATGTCTCCATGTTGCAGTTCTAAGGTGGTGAGTCGCCGCTTACCGCGATAGATCCCATTGGTAGAATTTTCATCCTTAATCGTAAAAACCGGTCGCCTTTGGGACGAATCCCGGGATATGGACAGGTGAATTTGACTAACTACTGGATTGCGGACAACAATATCACTGGATTTAGAACTGCGACCCAAAATATAGCGATCGCCTAAAAGGGGATATACTTCTGCTCGATCTGCCCCCGCATCCTGCACCCAAAGCTCTGGTACCCTGGCATTCGGTTTGAGTGCCAGTTTGGAAAAATCCACCCTAGCTTGAATTGTCTGTACTGCTTGGGTAATTTGACCAAGCAAAGTTTGTGGTTTTTGAGGAGGTTGGGGGGAACTCATTAGCTATTCACACCATAGTTTTTACAGAAGAATTGGGCAAACGCAATCTCTATATTACTATTTTTACCGAAAATAAGGAGTCTCAGACCAAGCCCATAAGGGTGGGATGTTGGCTACAAACACAGGATTTAAATAGGGGTGGTACGTGAAACGAAAACCTGATTATGAGCTTAACAATCAAACAAAGTGTCACAGTACCCTACAAGGAAATATGTTAAAGCTGAACCCATAAGAGGGGGACTTTTGCTGTAAAAAATCGCTGCAAGAGCTCATATCACAAGTCTTTAACATAAATTAACCTGTTTTACTGAATATATATGGTTTTAAGGATTGTTTAGACTGCTCCCATCTTTCCCTTATCCCCCTTGGGTTTGAGAACATTTTTCGTAAAAATTTCAGTCCCATTAGATATTTTGTGTGCAAGCAGATAAAACATCACCCTTGAATATACATCCCCATTTAGACAGATTTTCTTAAAGCGATTGTTTGATTTAATTAGCGGAGTAAGTCTTTAAGGTGTCGAGGTTCAGTAAATATGAAGGGAAAATTTATCACTCTAATTACTACAGGTGTAATTCTGGCTCTTGCAAGCAACGTGGCTGTAGCACAAACCACTGAAGAAAATCCGCAGAAAAAATTGAGATCGGATGTGATGAAAATTTTGTGCGAAAAATCTCCTCTAAATTCCCGTTGTCAAGGGCAAAAACCAACTACAGAAGCACCCACAACCGAAACTGAAACTACTCCAACCATGGAGGAGACTATTACTCCTGAGAATACCACTCCAGATAGTAGCACCACCCCACAAGAGTCTCCCAGTGAAATTCCCAGTAATGTAACACCATTACCAAATCCTACTCCAGAAGAAGCCCCCAGTAATATAACACCATTACCAACTCCTAATTCAGAAGACACTGAAATGAATCAAACCCCTGCTTCTGATGAAATGCCTGACAAAAAGATGGATGATACTAACAAAGCCCCTGTTCCTGGTGCTATGGAAGAAAAACCAGTTAATACTCCTGAAGCAGAAAATAGCTCACCTGAATCGGATGATTCCAAATAATAAATAATTAAATTTCCGCACTCAGGAAAGCAGATTAAATAATATGCTTTCTCTAAAATTGAACCTCACCCTTGCTTTTTACTACGTAAAAATCTTTCCCTCTCCTTTATAAGGAGAGGGATGTCCGACAGGACAGGGTGAGGTTTTTTTATCTTCAATTTTCACAGAGGTAATTAATCTAATTGATTACCTCTTGCTTCAAGCCGGGAAACCCGTCCAACGTAGGCAAAAGCTCCAACGACACACTAAGAACGCCAGTAACTCTGGGAACGTTGAGAAATCTTGCAGTTTCTTAGCGAAAGAATCCCCAACTATAACCGCCAGGTTTAGTTGGTGGTGCGTTCAAGTTAAAGCAGGTTTCTTATACCAATTCTCTGTAACAATGCACTTAATAATGCATCTTTGTATCTACACCTAAGGGAAAGGTTATGCTTTACTAAATCCGATGCATGAATTTATATTAAGTGCAATTTCATGGAGAAATGATATTACCAGGAACTTGTTCTGAGCAAGCCTGTGATTAATAATCAACTGTGCGTTCTGCCAGAATTTCCAAAGCCCGGTCTGAACATCCCATTAACCACAGATCAGACATCCCAGTTTTCTCGCCTAATAAAATTCTTCGTCGGCAACGGAAAGTTTCTTCCTCTACATAAGCTCCTAGGACAATTCGTTTTAAGTTAGGATTCCAAATCCCCGTTCTCCCGTGTAGGATGCGCCAGTTATCAACTACTAGTATCTGTCCTGGGGCAACCAAAAACTCGGCATTATATTGGGGATCTATCGCCAGTTGGGAAAATCGGCGATATGCCGCCAATAGGTCGTGAATTTTATCATTAGAAACCTCTAGGGGAACTCTTGTATTGTGGTTGTATTTAACCTGATAAACTTCCCCATTTTCATCCAAGTTAATCACATGATTGTGCCGATAAGCTTCCCATTCATACTTTTGGGTACCCAAATCATTTTCTGAGAGTTTCTCCTCAACGGAAAGCCGCCGTCGCCCAGCTGGAATATATTCGGTGGTTAGCAATTCGTAAAACCAGGGATTTTCTGCTTTTATTACTTGTGCTAGTTTGAAACCGTCAACAATGGTAGAGTATGCTTGCCGGTCGTTATCTGGGTTTTCATAGAGCAGACATTCTAGAAATTGCAATCCAGTGGGAATATCATAAGCGGTGACATCTGTGTGATTTCTTAAATTTTCTACTTGATAAGAATGTTGGATCTCCTGGGCTTTTGTGTCTGTTCTATCTAACTTAAAAATATTGGTAGGATGATATCTTTGCCGTAGTGGTCCCACCCGTTCGATTACAGCCCGAAAGCTCTCTTCATTTTTCGGGGCATTGTCAATCATTGCTGCTCCAAGTTCGAGCATTTGATTCAAGCAGGACAATAACACTTCATTGTCATTCATCATCTCGTGGTAATCAAAATGAGGCAATGACACTGAGGCATCCCACAATTGCCGTTTTGGTGACTGTTTGAGTGCTGGATCTTGGTAGCAATGAACCCGCAGCCATGAGGCATCAAATACACTGTGATGTCCTGTTTGCTCCCCGCCCCAAACAATATCTAAATCCCCCTGATGATTGAGTTTAACTGCTTGAGCCGTTGGGTTTAAGGGGATTTTTAGCAGATCGTGCCCACTGTTAAGGCTCAGTGTATCTCGCTGAAAGCACTGAGGACACCGACAACTATCTAGAAGCCAAAGATGATGATAAAAACTTTTGTGACCATCTTTCCAAGTAATATTTACACCATTATCAGTTGTTGCCAGTGATTCAATGCGAAAAGCACTTTTGAGTTGCCGTAATGTTGTTGTCATTTTATCCCCAAATATTTTGGCGAAATCTGCAAAAATTTATGGAAAATTTGATGGTGTTTTATGCATTCATGCGATCTGCAAGGATTTCTAAGGCACGGTCCGAGCACCCCATTAACCACATATTTGGCATTCCACGTGGTAGGCCGTTGACACAACTCTAATTCCACCGATTCTAAGTCTGTGAAGATGGTGCCAAAACCTGCGATGTTTGCAGGGGTTAGCTTTTTCAATGGCACATCATGGTAATTTATTTGTGCACCCATTCCATTGTTTAGCCTTAAGTTATTGAGGATTGCGAACTATCCACACTCCCCTAATGGGTGAGTGTGGATAGTTCACATTCAAGATTCTAGTTTTAATTTACTGCCATGATTTTGTATTTAAATTCCTCTAGATTTTCATCCCTCGAATGCTCGCAATGAAATTCTACTGAGTCTTGATGAGGAATTAGAGTTTGTGCAAATACTTTCTGGGGGCGGTTTTGCTCGTCGGCTAATACCACCATTGCTTGATGCCCAGTCCGCAAAACTTCAGCGCGATCGCGTTGTTCATTCGCCCAAATAACTAAAATATCTCCTTCTTCACACAGTAGGGCACCACCACCATTGGGGCAAATTTGACCTGCTCCTGGTTCTCCTGGCAACACATAGGTTGACCAACGATTTCCGTTATTAATGTTAACTATCTCCACTTCTTCTAAGGGTAACATGCCCACTTCTTCTAATAATTGGCTATCAATGGTTACACTACCCACATAATCACGCTTGGCTTCTGTAACTCTGACTCGATGAAGCTTGGCGTGCATTAATTTGATTGTTTTCATCCTTGGTATTCTGTTTGAGTAAAGTACAATTTTGTGCGCTGCTATTTTTGATTATTTCTTTTGGAATACTAGAGCATACATAGCTTCCTTGTCAAAGATTTTGAACTCTGCTTTATCGCACAAACTCCATGAAAGTTCGTCAATTATTTGCCGTAAAACTTGGTTTTCTTCGTAATAATCTGCTCTTACTGTGAGTACAAAATATCCCCCTAACTTCAATAGAGGAAATAGATTGTGTAAGGCTTGGGGAGTCGCATGTCCATAGGTGAAAACACCCACGGAGATGATAGCATCAAAACTATTTGGCTCCACAAAATTTAAGGTTTTTTCTAAATCACCTTGGTATAAAGCTTGGTAAACTTGCTTTTTTCTGGCAACTTCTAGCATCTCTGAAGAAAGGTCAACAGCGGTTATATTGGTATAACCTAATTCTGCTAAAGCCTCTCCTACCATTCCCGTACCTGCACCTACATCTAAGATGCTTGCTTGTTTATCAGACAGCACTTTTTGCAGGGCGCGAGCAGATTGAATGGGAGAAGTACGATAGGGCTGATCTAATTCAGTGTCGTATAAATGTGCCCAAGCATCATATTTATTTTCTAAGCTTTTTTTATCCCTAGTTTCGTAAATCCAAGATAAGCGATCGCTTACTTTTTCGCACAGAAAAAAACTCCATCCCAATTCTTGCCGATTAATTGCTTCGCACATTTTGATATATGCAAAATTCAAATCAGGATACTGGGGTAAAGCTAATTGGGAGAGCAATTCATAACTTTTGTGCAGATGTGGACTTAAATCCTTAGCTTCCAATACCATTAAGCCCAGATCCCCGAGGGTTTTTGCATAAGAATCTTGGCTAAATGTCGGCTCAAAGAGTAGCCGCTCGTAGACATAACGATGAGCAGCTTCACTAAGCTCTGATTTTGGCGTTATTAAGTCATCAAAAACGAAAGTTCCCCCTTTTTTTAACACCCGATGAATCTCTTGCAAAGCTGCGGTGCGATCATGAACATGATATAGAGTCGCTTGACTCCAAACATGGGTAAACTCGCTATCAGCAAAGGGTAAATTAGTCGCTGATGCTTTCTCAAAAGACATTTTGAGTCCAGGATAATCTTTAGCCTGATTTCGAGCGTTATCAATCCGAACTTGACTAATATCTATACCAACAACTTCACATCCTGTTTCTTGAGCTAACCAAACAGCAGCATTTCCGTTACCACAACCAATATCTAACACTTTTGATTGATTGTTAATACCACTGCGTTGCAACATATGCTGATTCCAACGCTGACAAGCTAATAAAAACTCATCCCCAGAACTAGAATTGAGATCGTCAAAATAACCCCAGTGAAGACTTCCTTGTGAATCCCAAAAGCTACGATACAGACTATCTTCGCTGTTGTAAAAATGCTCGGTTTCTGTCTCAGAGTATTTAGTTTTTGCCATCAGAATTATTCTCCTTTTGTTTATTTTTGAGCCCAAATGCCGATAAAACAGTTAAAAGCATTGCTAGTAACTCAAAAACTTCAAAGATGATGTTTCCAATTATCCAAATTGCTGGTTTGATAATTCATGCATTTACAAATTTTTTTTGATATATACCTCAACTTCCCCAAAGGGGACTACAGAAGGTGGAATAGGGAAGTACAGATAAAACTAGGATTATTAAAGCACAAAACATTGAGAAAGAAAAATGAACCTAAAAAGCAGGGTTTGAAAATGCCCTCATTGATTGAACAAGAAAACCATGTCAACTTGTATATTTATTTACCTAAAATTTATGTAAAATGACTAGTGGTCTATTTAGATCCCCGACTTCTCAAAGGATACTGCTGGTCATTCAGGGGTGACACCCCTGAATGA
>JASJCX010000080.1 GCA_030065255.1 Calothrix sp. MO_167.B42
AAACTTATTACTTATTACTTATTACTTATTACTTATTACTTATTACTTATTACTTATTACTTATTACTTATTACTTATTACTTATTACTTATTACTTATTACTTATTACTTATTACTTACACTTCTGGGCGAGATAAATTAATACTTGGATTGGGGATCGCTAATTTTTGCTTTAAAACTAACAAAATAAAAGCGGCATTTCCCAATAAATAGCGTTTCCATAAACGACGGGGTTCTGCAAACAAACGGAAAAGCCATTCTAGTCCTGTTTTTTGCATTAACTTTGGTGCCCTTTGCACTACCCCAGCAACTAACTCAAAGCTAACCCCTATACCAATAGACATGGGAACCCCAAGCTTGAGGTAATTCTCATATATCCAATACTCTTGTTTGGGAGAACCCAAGCCAACAAAAAGAATATCGGGTGCTGCTGCTGCAACCGCTGAGTTAATTTGTTGTAACTCCGTGGGATCTGACTCGAACCCATAGGGAGGGCAATAGGTACCAACTATATTCAGGTTAGGGTGTCTTGCTTTCAATACCTGGGCAGCTTTATCAGCAGCTTGGGGACGGCCACCTAACATAAAAACTTTCAGCCCTTTTTGAGTACTAATTTGGCATAACCGCTCGAATAAATCAGTTCCATTAACTCGACCTGATAAGGGAGTGTTAAACAGCTTTGCTGCCCATAAAAGAGGAACCCCATCGGGTACTGCTAGAAAAGCTTGGCGATATATTTCACGGAAACGAGCATCGCTTTGTAATGTCACAATATGCTGGGCATTGGGTGTGACAACATATTGAGGAGTCTTTTTCTCAACTACATGATTGGTGATTAACTCTACAACCCGATCGAATGAGTATCTATCAACTTGAATATTGCAGATATTGATTTTATTTAAATATTGCATGATTTTTTTCGGTGATAACTGATATTGGTTCTATAGGGTAAGATGCTTAGGTGTATATTTTTAATTCGCCAATAGTTGCTGGATTGAGAATCCGAATCCCAAATTATTGCGAATAACAAAGAAAGAAATTAGTACCCCCATAAAAAAGACTGTGGATGCCATATCTTGGGTGAAACAAAGGAGTTTTTCTCGCCAAAGACCATACAAATTTGTAATGTATAGTGGTAAATCGCTCAATGCGATCGCAATTACTGCCCCGACTACGCCAAACTTTTGAAACAAAAAAGGTACGGCTATGGCAATAATGACGAATCGAGCAAAATTACTTTGAGCAGAATACAGGGGTTTGCCCAGTGCTAATAAGGCAGGACTAATAGTATAAAAAAGTAGGGAAAACCACATTCCACAGCAGAGAATTGGCATCATCCAGCCAGCATCAATATATCTATCGTCATAGAGGAAAGATACAGCTAAATCCCCCGTATTAACTAGGAATGCTAATAAGAATGCGAACCCAATTAATAATATTCGTCGCTGGGGAATGATTTTTTCTCGTAAAATATGTCTTGGTAAATCAGATTGTTTGGCAATAGCAGGAAAAATAACTTTATTACTCAATACTTTAATTGTTTCTCGCGGTATACTTGCCAAGGTATAAGCGATGATATACACCCCTAACATTCTAAAAGATAGCAGTTTGCCTAAAATAATGTAGTCAGCTTGTTCGGCTGCAAACATAAATCCTGATGCCAAAAACATCCATTTACCAAAGGACAAAATCTCTTTGACGGCATTTCTATCCCATTTAAACCGATTAGAATATTTGGGAATTAACCAATAACTACTAATTAATTTGTATACCCCTTGAATTAAAGTTCCAAAAGCTAATGTCCAAATACTGGGGTATAGCCAAACCAGAAAAATTAGTGTAGAAAAATAAGCAAATTGTAAAATTACTTCATATAAAGAAAGCTTACCCAACTCCATACGTCGTTGGAGTGTATGTATACTAGTAGAACTAAATCCTGACAATATTGAATATAAAAATACAATCGGGATTAGCCACTGTAACCGTTGATCCCCATAAAAATGTGCCAGGGGAAAGCTAATTAGCAGACAAATAAACCAAATGAAAAAACCACGAATTACCTGTAAAGTCCACGCTGTATTTAAAAAACTTTCTTCATCTCCTCTTTTACTATTAACAATATTTTGACCAATACCAATATCTGAGAATAACTCTAAACCCATACGTAGGGTGTTGACAAAAGCCATCAAACCAAAAAACTCTGGCTGTAATAAACGAGTCAGGACTAAATTATTACCAAATCTTAGTAGATAAGTACCTCCAAAACCAATCAGAGTCCAGATGGCTCCACGGATAGCCAATTGTTTTACGGTTCTCATAAGTTATTCTATTTTGGATAAATTTATGCATCTTGTTTGCACCCTGATTCAAGCACTGAACTGACAACTGTTTAACCGAACATAATATTAATTCAAAATCAACAACGGATTATCTGTTTTTCAAAATCTAAAATCACCAACGGATTATCTATTAGATATTGTTGCTTTGTTTGTGCCATTTGATTTATTTGTCTTCAGTAAGAGATGTTCTGGTATCAGGTTAGGATTGAGAATATCTGGCTGAGATTGATAATCTGGACGAATGGGTTCGATACGACCTTGTAAGGCACTATTCATTACCTGATATAACCAGGAAACTTCATAGCGGATGTTAAATTCGTCCTGGACTTTTTGTCGGGCGTTGGTACCAAATAAGGCTCTGACTTCAGGATTATTTAGTAATATATCTATATGTTCAGATAAAGAAGCAGGGTCTCCCGGTGGGACGAGGTAGCCGTTGATTTTATGCTCAACTAGCTCGCTAATACCAGCAATTTGGGTTGCAACTACAGGGACACCTGCTGCCATTGCTTCCATTAATACTACTGGTAATCCCTCTGCAAAGCTCGACATGACGAAAATGTCTGTTTGCTGGAGATATTCTCTGACCTCTGTTTGGGATTTGGCACCCACGTAATTAACATTTTGACTCAAACCTAACTGGACGGTCTTTTTTTCTAGCTGTGTCCGTTCTGGCCCATCGCCAATGACTGTTAATAAAATATCCGGGTATTTTTTTTGTAATGTTACTAAACTTTCTAGTAGTATGGGCAACCCTTTAGCAGCAGCTAGCCTACCTACGAATAGTAGGCGCTTTCCTTGTCCCTTGTGGGTGACTGGTTTAAAAAAACTTGGGTCAATACCACAATGAACGATATGCATTCGTTGCCATTTTTCTGGGGTTGCAAATATCATACCCTGACTACGGGCAAAATTACTGATGCAACAGACAAATAATGCTCGTTTGATTTTTTCATCCAGTCGCCATTGATATGGTCTAAAAAAAATGTAGGATCCGTGTAATGTGAAACTGTATGTAAATCCTTGCATTGCCGCAGCTAGCATGGCGACTGTGCCGCTGGCTTCGGCAATGTGATTGTGGAGGTGGGTGATTTTTCTGGCTTTGATTTGTTGAGCCAGGATACCGGCTTCCAAAAAGTAAAATAGCTGATACAGCCCACCTTTTAATCCTGGTTGACTAGTAGAACAAGCCAGCTTGATGGCTTGTAAGTATTTCCGGGGTGAGGTTAATAGTAACCCCACATGGGTCAATAGTAAATTGAGGGGATGGACAGGAAGAATATAGAAAGTGCGATCGCGTTCTTGTTTTTGTTCTTCCCCCACCATGTGGTTGTCCCCAGTGCGACGAATGGAGAATGTTTGTACATCTGCACCCATTTCCCGCATGGTTCTGACTTCCCGTTGGATAAAGGTGTCTGTTACCCTGGGATACTCACCAGTTAAGTAGGCAATCCGCATAAGCTCTCCTCGACAATTTCCTTGGTGTCTTTTCGTGATGGGGAAGATACTTGCAATAAGTCATCGTTACTGCTGATGCGAGCCAGGGCTGCATCTAAGGAATATTCAGGTTGCCAATTTAAAATTTGTTTGGCGCGATGGTTACTGAAGCGAAAATGCTTGAACCTAGCATCGAGTATGACTGGGTTAAATATACCAGGCAATCGTGCTTGCCCTTGCAAGAAAGTTTTGTTGTATTTCCAAAACATCCAAGCAATGCTACGCATTAATGTCCAATTGATGGGGATTGTTTTGGGTATAGCCAGGGCATATTGCTTTAATTTCTTGACATATGTCCTTTGATTGGGCAATTTATCATCGACGATGTTGATAATTTGACCAATGGCTTGGGGACGTTCCCCAGCACAAATAATGGCATCTGCACAATTCTCGATATATGTCAAGGGCATGGTGGCATAACCGCCAATTCGCAACCAGAGGTTGTCAGTTAATTGACCTCCGAGTAAGGTACTCCAAATGTTATCTTTTCCATATATGAGTCCGGGACGAATGGTTGTGACTTGTGAATTCTGGTGGTTTTGCTGAAATTCCTGGACAAGTTCTTCTTGAATTAATTTGGTTTGGGTGTACCCGTCCCGTTCTGAGGGGTCGGGTTCTATGGCAGAATCTTCTGTAAGTGTGGTTCGGGATGGAATACGCAGGTAGTCGTAGACGCAAAATGTACTAATGTTAATTAAACGCATGACATTTGCTTCCACCATGGCATCGAGTAAGTTCTCTGTGGTAATTACTGTGCCTGCAAATCGGGTGTAGAAGTCCCCATCCTTGGCCGCAGCTAGATGAATCACTGCATCTACCCCTTGGAGGGCATCAACAATACCTGCTTTGCGCCGTAAGTCGATCCGGGCTAGTTCTACTGCTGGATGATTGAACCAAGGTAGTTTGTTCGGGTTGCTAGATGGACGTACTACTGCCCTTACTTGGTGTCCTTTTCGCAGTGCTTGGGCAACTACATACTGTCCCACGAAACCAGAAGCACCTGTAATTAGAAATTTCATTCAGTTATTAACCTCATGGAATGGTAGTTTTGATTTGTATGATTTCGGGAGAATTACTCCTATCTCGCCCAAAGATTACTGATTAAAAAACCGCAGAGGCGCAGAGGGCGCAGAGAATAGAGAGATGGAGGAAATAGGTAATCTTAGGGACTGACAATTTTTCAAGTATCCTATCTTTCTTGTGGGATGGGCTTCTAGCCCGTCCACATCAGCAGGCAGGCAGGATGCCTACCCCACAATGGAATAATTTATTTTTTGGTGTTCCCTTATACCACTCAAGGGAGTAGTTTAAATGCCAAAATCTAAAATCTTCCTGTTTCTAAAAGTAATTTATTTACTAACCGATTAGTACGCTCCATGTCTTCAAAACTAATGGGTGGGGTTTTCCCTTCAATCAGTGCTTCATAGGTTCTATCTAAGAGCCGATGTAGTCCTTCGTAGGGGGTTTTTTGCATGATTTTGTTACGAAAATTGATAAATGTTGACCCCATCAAATCCCACCCATTGACAAAATGATTGATGATGGGGGATAGTACCTTTCCAGCTCGGGGAATCACACAACGCAAATATGGCTGGAATAAATCCGTTTCTGCATAACCTTCTGAACCCCGGACTATGACACTAAATGTCGAGGGTAAGGTGTGACTACTAAAGCGAATGCGAGCATGGGCTGAATTGCCAATGGCGATCGCATCTAGGTCATCATATTTGAATAATTCTCCACCACCATGGTTGCTCCAAGCGGCACTGACTCGCTCAAAATCCGGTATAAAACGTACCACGAGGGAGCATAGGTGGGTGATGAAGTCGTGAACTACACCAGCGGGAAGTTTATGAATTGGGTTGGGTAAATTTTCGTCAGCAAAGGCTCCTCCATCGCGTACGGGTAGGGCTATTCTGACTTCAACTTCCTGAATTTCCCCCAGGGTACCTGCTTCTACTAAGTCACTAATGGTGAGGATTTTTTCATTAAAGCAGTAGTTCTGATTTTCCAGTAACCAGCACCTATTTGACTGGGCTAAATGCCAAAGTTCTTGAAATTCGTCATAGCTTGGTGCCATGGGCTTTTCACAAAATACATGCACCCGAGCTTCTAAACAATCTTTGGCAATCTGCTTGTGGGTATGGGGAGGGGTGAGAATATGGACAATATCAGGCTTGACCTCAAACAACATTCGCCGATAATCAGTGTAGGTCGAGCTAGCACCAAATTGCTGGGCTGCATACTTGGCAGATGCCCTAGACAAGTCGCAAACACTAACTAAATTGGCCCGTTGTGATGTTGACAAAAAGGTAAGATGTTCTTTGGAAATTGCTCCTGTACCAATGACTGCGGATTTAAGTTTAGTTCCCATTCCTAGTTTTCCTAATCAAATAATTTAGCTAAATTCTTGTCAATAAATACCCTAATTAACTGCTAGAAAGCACACCTTTATATTCCACAATTGTGCTTTGGCGTTTCAATAATCGTAAAATATGAAATTTAATTTGCCCTTGTACCATGGGGAATTTATCAATCACACAAAATAGGGCATAAAACATGGCAGTTTGGCGATCGCAACCTCTAAGATAGATCATCCTATATACTCGGTAAAACAAGTAACCATAAGCTGCTATGAGTAATACCAAACTCAATCCTTTGGTTGGCCATAGGGCGATGGCGGCTAGTAAGGGTAAAATTAAGCCCCATATCCAGATGCGGCGACTTTCTTTGACCCAGTGGCGCTCGGGACTACGACCATGTAACCAAACACCCTCTGCATAGCCATAACCACTGCGGAGCGTTCGCTTCCACCATTGATTAAAATGGGTGATATGGGCATCGTGCCTGGTCATTTCGGTGTTAATGCGTAGAATTTTACCACCATTACGACGCAAACGTATACATAATTCTGGTTCTTCCCCTGCAATCAATTTGGGATTAAATCCTCCAACCTGTTTTAATGCCTCCACTCGCATCATTGAGTCACCACCACAGTAGTCAGCCTCGCCGATGGGGGTATTCCATTCCACATCACACAGGAGGTTATATACGGAGTCATGGGGAAATTCTTCCCTACGCCGGCCGCATACTACCGCAACTTGGGGCTGTTTAATTAGCTCATTGACTGCATTTTCCAACCATCCCTCTACAATCAGACAATCTCCATCGACAAACTGGACGAACTCAATATCAGGTCTATTTTGTAACAAGTATTCTAACCCTGCATTTCTCCCCCGGGCAGCGGTAAAGGGGATAGATAAATCTAGTTCGACAACAGCCACACCCAAGGAATGGGCTAATTCTACACTACCATCTGTAGATCCAGAATCAACATAAACAACGGTGTTTCCTGGTGCGATGGCGGATAGTAGACATTTTTTCAGGCGCTCGCCTTCATTTCTGCCAATAATAACAATTCCAATAGAATGCAAAGCTAGACCTCTTAAATTGATATTGATTTACAAAAACAAAATTTTAAATTAATTTCAATTAACTAATATCTAAAGATTTTCAGAGAGAAAATTGTCGATTTGATGAATCATTTTTATTTATCATTACAACAACTGTGACATATAAAATCCAAATTAGACTTCCTGGACTGAGTAAATAACTCTCTGTAAGGTTATTCATCCCTAGATAAGAAAGATAAGCTAATGGCCAAAAGTGTTCTGTTTTTTTAGTTTCATAAGCTAATTTTAAGGCTTTGGCCAAAGTTATCAAATAATTCAGGAGAAAAAGTGAGAAACCAATTAAACCGATATCAAGTGATAAATCAAGCCAACCATTGTGGCCACCTGATGGAATCCAACCAGATGCTATTACTTGACCAACTTCAATTGGATGTGGACTTTCAGGTGCCCAAAATGCTCTTAGTCCATAACCAAGTAATGGTCTGGACATTAATTTTTTTATCATCATACCCCACATTGGTGTGCGTCCAGTCAAAGTTGGATCTCTTCCTAAACTAGTCAATATTTCGCCCCAATAATTTAAAACTAATAGGGTCATACATCCTATGGTTAAAATTCCTAAATTTGCCAGAATAAAACTTATTTTTCCTCGCCATTTAAACCGTTGATAGAAAAGCATTATCAATAGGATAAAAATAGATATAACAAGGGAAGTTTTGGAAGTTGAAAGCAAAATTAACATTAATGAATAAATAAAGCCAAACCATTTATATAAATTTGAATTTTCCCGAGATAAGTTAAAAAAGGTTAATAAGCTTAAAACCATGGCACTCCCAAGGGCGTTTTTCTGCCCAAATACACCCTGCCATGCCCCTGAATGAAATGCACTATCTATACCAATTGTAGGGAACAAAATAGCAAAAAAAGTACTCATCAAAGCTTGTATTAATAGGGAAAAAGCAAGGATTTCGACTTGTTCTTTTAAATTACATCTTTGACCTAAATATAAGCCGAAAAGAGTCATGAAAAAAACTTCTACCGCAACACTTAATGTAAAACTGGGAAAATCTGACCAGAGAAAGGACATGAGTATTAATATGATTAATCCCGTCAGCAGCATATTTTGCTTAATTGCAATGAAGTTTTTTTGCAGAAATATACAATTTACAATAATTATGCTTACCCATGCAGAATATTTAATTAGTGTGATTAAATTTTGTGGAACTAGACCAGCGTCAGAAAAACGATACAATGTACCTAAAAAAACCATGAATCCTAAGACTATAAAAGATTTTTCGATAAGTTTCATAACATTATTCCTAAGCACTTGTACAAATTCACTATTTTATGTCATACATCATATTTCAAGCCTGTGATTGATAATTAATTGCTACCATAGTGGATATTTAATTTGCTGCATTTGCTGATTGGAACATATCTTTTTTGGTTGGATCAAAATTATAATCTAAATAAGTCTTATATAAATGATTTACACGCTTTTCGTAGGTTGCTTCAAAGTAGTGTTGACTAGCAAAATCCAGGGCTTTAAATGACATCTGTTTAATCATTTGTCTGTTATTATTTAATTCTGCAATTTTCTGAGCCATTAACTTTGGTGCATTCATATCGATTAACCATCCAGCTTCAGAGCATTTAACGACTCCAGAGAAAGCTTCATTTGCATAACCAATAATTGGCACACCACAAGACATTGTTTCTAAATAAGTGCAAGAAGGATCGCCTTGTCTGTGACAGCAAACAAATAAATCTATATTATGTTTGATAAATGGTATCAGTTGGGAGTGAAAATTTAGATTACCCATTAATTGAACGAAATTTTCCAGACCCCTTGTAGCAATTTGAGACTGCATTTTATCTTTCAGTTCCCCATCCCCACAGATAAACATTTGAAATGGAACCCTAAGTTTTCTGAGTTCCTGAGCAATATCTATAAGATGCTCGGCACCTTTGATTTTTATCAACCGACCAGAAAAGCATAAACGCAGTGGCTGATTGCGATCGCACAAATATTTAGCTTTTGCTTGAATATCTTCGTTTTTTGCTAGTAAACTGCGAGGAACTCGGTTATCAAAATATAAAAGTGAGTTGGAATTGATTTGGCGATACACATCATAGGTGGGAGTACCATTAGCATGAAATCCGTTTGCTAATTTTATCGCTTTTATGTATTTTTTTTCTGTATTTTTTTCCCATAAATTTCTTCGTAAACGCAGAATCGGATTATTTGTACTTAAAGTTTTAATTTGCTGTCTAGTTTTTAGGGTACATTCCGAATAATAAATACTGGGAATTTTAGCTATCTGGCAATATTTACTGATATTAGTATATTTATGTGCGGCACTAACATATACAATGGATGCATTCTGGGAAAATGTGCCAGGACCCAGACGATCGGCAGATATTATTTCTAAGTTAAATGGTAATTCCTGGGGATTAACTGTAACTGTTTCGAGGACTTCCCTTTTATTTTTATCTTGTTCAACGAAAACTCTCATGTTTCCTGGCCAAAGGGCAGAAAATTCCACCATTTCATCCAGAAATTTTTTCAGCATTTGGACTTTGTTTGTGGATAAGCACTTTACTTGATATGGATTTATTAATACTAGGTTTATTTTTTTACATTGCTCGTGGTTCATATTAGCCTTTGCCTTGTTTTCAACTCACAACGTTAATTGATGCCAGAAATTTATGTAAGCCAGTAAACTGGCTTTTTTGACATCACAATTTATTTGATATATTGTTTAATTAATGCACTACGCCGTTGAAAAACTGTTTCTTCGTCAAAATATTGACCAGATAATGCTGCGCAGCTAGTTAATTCGCCCAGTAGCTTACGGTCTGAATTAAGTTCGATTAATTTTTCTGCTAGTTTTTGCCAATTATTCATTGGTGCAAATACACCACCTCCATTTTTATATACAAGATCTACAGGATAGGGACTTTCATAACCAACAATAGGACAACCAGAAACTAGTGACTCTACTAAACATCTAGGAGATTCTGGGGTTTTATGGCAAAAAAGAAAAATATGACTTTCTCTCATTATTTGTAATAATTTCTGGCGATCGCTCACAAAACCAACTAAGTTTACATAATCGGAAATACCTAAATCTTCAATTAATGATTTCATTTCTGGGATAAGTTGACCTTGACCCATCCAAGTAGCTTGGAATTTGACACCTAGTGTGTGAATATGATGTAAGGTACGCAGCCAATCAAATGGTCCTTTCATCTGAGCAGCGCGTCCTGCATAACAAATTTGCAAAGTACTTCCAGATAGTAATGAATCTATTTTCAGGTTTAGGCTAGTAATGTCAATTTGATCTGACTTTTGTGTGTGAACGCTGTAAACACAATAGGGGTGTTTGTTCAATGGTGAAAATTCTAAATAACAGTCTTGACCCTGAAAAAGCCCTAATTCACTTTTGGAAATTAAATATTGATGATATGGCTTGATTAAAGGTAAGGTTAAAGATTCTTTTATCCGACGTTTCCAAGGTAAACTGGATAGCATTCTACGGTTAGCTTCATATTCTACTGTATCTGTCCACACAGCATAGGATCTTCCTTGTTTAATAGCTTCTAAACAAGCAATTGGTCCCCAACCTCCAATCAGCCCCCAAATGTTAAAACAAAGATATTTACATTCTGCTATTTTTTCTTTCAATAATTTTCTTGTTGCTGCATATGTCTGAATAAAGTTTTGCAGTTTGTAAGCCCAAGGTAGTTTGATCACTTCAATTTTGTGAGCACAAGGCAAATCGGCGATGGCTTGCCAATTTGTTCGAGCAACTGATGCGTCACTTTGATCTAGGATATGTTCTGGTAATGTAATGCAAGCAAAGACAACTCGATCAAAATGTTCTGTCCACCGCATAAAATCTTGACAGGTTTGATCGTCAAGACCAAATTGACCGTTTATTTCTCGCAGTATTACGGGGTTAACGAGTAGAAGTTTCTCTTTCATAATCCCTTTGTGTACGCACCCAAGTTCTTTGAGGCTTAATTAAAAAGTTGAAATAGATGGGAATTTTCCCTATTACGTAAACAGGAACGGTTAAAAGCTGACTTAAAGGTAATTTTTTAGCGGCAAATCCAGCCCAAGCTGTCAAAATTGCAGTTAAAAAACAAAATCCAGCTATTGCTGATATCATCGCCGGGATCAATGACATCCCCGCAAAACTCAACAATACAGAAGTTATCATCATTGCTAACCAAGCAAAAACTAGCAAAGATAGGGGTGGAATGCACAAATCAAGGGTACTTATAAGTAAGTCGAATCTTTTTTGCTGGACAGCCTGTTTGAGCAAAAGTGGAACATAAGTCCCCATAGCTTGTAAATGTCCGTGTTCCCAGCGAGTTTTTTGACTTTTACTTGCTTGTAATTGCTGGGGAAAATATGCAGTGACTTTTGCTGACTGGCAGAATTCTGGCGTATATCCAGCAATATTCAAATCTAAACCTAGTTTTAAATCTTCTACCAAATGACTGCTAGCCAGATTAACTTGAGTAATTACGAACCAAGGGAAAGCCATACCTGTACCAGTTAATGAGCAAGGCTGTCCTAGGTTGTTTAATCCACAAGGACGCACTAAATTGGTGACAATGTTGGACAATTGAGCAATAAAATCCTTTGATGACTGGGAGTTTTTGGGTGGTGTCATCAAATAAGTTCCTTGAACTGGTTTTCCCCTGGTAATGGCATGTTCGCTGAGTGTTTCAATTGCTCCTGTATGCACTGTGCAGTCAGCATCGATAATTACCACTACATCAGGGGGCTTTTTCTCCATATGTTTTAAGCCGTAATCTAAGGCATACCCTTTGCCTCGCAGTTCTAGGTTATGTCGTTCTATAACTGTAGCACCAAGGGTGCGAGCTATTGCGGCTGTATTATCGCTACAGTTATCAGCAATAACTATTAAGTTATCTTGTGGTTTTAAAACAGGTATTATTCCATTTATTGTCTTACCGATAATTAATTCTTCATTATGGGCTGGAACTAAGACTGCTACTTCAATATTTTGCCAATCCTGCTTAGTTTTTCCCGAATTAATTGAAATATTGCTTGGTAAAAGAGCCGCAACACATTCAATTAAAAAAAATGAGCAAATAATCAATAAAACTACCGCCAAAAGCGACCAGATAATACTAGTGACAAAAACTATTAATTGACTAATTGGCATTTGATGAACACCTTGATAATTTGCAACACCTTAATTTCTTAATATCTAACGTCGGATAATTTTTGCAGGTATACCAACAGCAGTTGCTCCTGATGGAACATCTTGTAATACCACAGCATTAGCTCCAATTTTGGCATTATCTCCAATGGTGACATCACCTAAGATTGCTGCCCCGGAGCCAATGTCTACATTTTTACCTAATTTTGGTGCATTCATGGGTTGTTCTTCATAGCGCATTCCTAAAGTCACATTTTGTCGGATCGTACAATCATCACCAATGGAAGCTTGGGCATGGATAACTATTCCTCCTTGATGTTGAATTACTACGCGACGACCAAGATTTGTAGTATAAAGTAGCTCTATGCCATAGGAATTACGTATTTTGCGGTATAACATTCCATAGAGAATGTTAAAAGGAATTTGTAAGAATTGGGGTTTAATTGTTTTCCTCCAAACTCCAAATCGATGCACAGCTATGGCACGAAATCCTGGTTTAGTCCAATCACAACCATGGGCTATCCAATCTTCCTTTAATATTTCCCAGAATTTTAAATACGCATTTTTCTCATTTTGGTATATTATCCGAAATTTTTATTTCTGCACCCATGATTTACTCCAGATTTATATTATTGAATTTATGCCTATTAGTTGCATATTATTCAATATTAGCGGAATATTTTTCAGAGGGTAAAATAAATATTTTTACTGTTAATAAAAACACCTAATTGTTTATTTATGTATCCATTGTTTACCTCCAATTACTGTTTCATTTTTACTTTGATTATTCCTAGGATCGGCATAATAAAAGTAGTTCTTTGAGTCTTTTTTAGTATTAACAGCGTTAGCTACAATTCCTAGGATATTGGCCTCAGAACGTTCTAACAGGGACTTAGCAGCTTCTGCACTGGCTGAATCTACAACTTTGGGTCTGGCTACCAGCAAAACTCCATCTACCATTTTGCCTAGCACTGCTGCATCAGCAATTCCCGTCAGGGGAGGGGTATCAAATATAATATAGTCAAAGTCTTCAGACAAATTTCTAATTAAGGATGCCATCCCTTCAGAATCAATCAAAGCGAGGGGATTAGGAGGCTGAATCCCAGCAGTAAGCACGGATAAATAGTCAGTAATTTTGTTGACTGCTAGGGAAAAATCATCTTGACCAACAATGACATTGCTTAAACCCGATGAGTTTATCTGACCCCAAAGATGATGTTGTGATGGTCGGCGCATATCTGCGTCAATCAGTAATACCCGTTGTCCTGTTTGAGCTATAACTGTGGCTAAGTTAGCAGCTATTTCTGATTTTCCTTCCCCAGGAACAGAGCTTGTAATCGCAATTGTGCGAACTTTTTTATGGCTAATAAATTTAAGATTTGCTTGCAGCATTTGGTATGCTTCGTGAATCGCAGTGCGGGGAGAGGAAGCTGCAATTACGCGATGGGAAACATTCTCTCCCATCATTTTTAAAGAAGGAGATACCTTGCTAGTGTCAAATTTAGGAATAAATCCCAACATGATGTACCCAAAAAAGTTCTCCACTTCCTTAGTTGTTTTCAATGTTCTATCAATTAAATCAACAAAAAAGGCTGCGGATATACCCAATAATGAGCCAACAAATACTCCTCCTCCTAATAACAATAATGACATTTTGGATATTATTGTCTTTTTGGGAACTATTGCAGGTTCCACTATCCTGGCATTACCAATAGTTTGCTTTTCTGCTACTTCTATTTCCTGTAATCGAGTCACAAGGTTTTCGTAGTCGGTTTTCGCAATAGATAACCTCCGTTCTAAATCACCTTGAGATTTTTCTAAATTTGGCAGAATACTCAGCTTTTTTTGATAATTTTCTCGGAGTTTAAATAAGGTTTGTAGTTTATTTTCTAAGCCTTGGCTTTGAGTCGATAGCTGAACATATTGTCCAACTAAGTCTTCTTTAATTTTCCCCATTTGCAAATTACTGGGAGAAACATACTGCCTACTAGTTCCTAAAGCTCCTTCTATCCGTTTCTTTAATAATGAAGCTAGAGCTGATTCTTGTTTTTTAAAATCCTGTATAATCGGATGGCTATCTGTATACTTACTGGTGAAAGTCGCAAGTTGTGATTGTACTTTTTGCTGTTCAGTTAATACTTCTTGGACACCAGGTATTTGATTTAAAGCCGTGATTTCTAAAGCTTGTTTATCCGCCAAATTTAATTGACCCTTCATACTCATTTCTTGAGCTTTAATATCTGCTAACTCAGTTTGAGTTTGATCGATTTGTTCATTGAGTTTACTAATATTATGAAGGGCCGCACTAGACTCCTGTGTTAAATTCACAGTGTTATGTCGAAGTCTAAATAGTCGTAATGCTTCAGTTGCTGTATTTAGTTCTCTTTTCGAAAAGGGTATTCTTCTTTTGAGAAATTCACCAGCAGCAATAACTTGAGTCCGATTAGAAGCAATATTGTTATCAATATAAGTTTCCATCAATTGATTAACAATTGCCGCCGCCATTTCCGGCTTTTCTGAGGTATAAGAAACTTTTAGTACATCAGTTCCGATAACTGGCTCAACTTTGATCTTCAGTGATTCAGTCTCAAGGGGTTCACCTTCATCATCTTTCAAGTCTAATGTATTCACAACTTCTTGTAGAATTGGTTGAGAATTGACAATTACAGCTTGCGTTTCCAGGGGATTACCCTCACGTTTGATAGACTCTAAATCACCAACTGTCCCCCCTGCTTTTGTTAAAGATGAAATTCGGTCTGATTTGAAAAGTAGCATGCCGCTAGCTTGATATTGGGGTTTTTGTCTGAAGACAACAAATCCAGATAGTCCTACGGAAGTGCAAAAAACTGCTGCTGCAATCAGCCAACGACGCTTTAAAACCAGCCAATATTGTTGAATATCAAATTCTTCTACAGGGCCTTGTGTTTCGATGTTTTGCATAAAATTACCAACTTTTATTAGATGATGCTCTTGTCTTTGCCAGTTATTACAAAAAATGTTTTTATTTTCTGAATAAATTGTTTGTTAGTAGTTCACTAATGATTGTGTGTGGGTGTAATGGGAGGCATTGGTAATGACTTATTGAGTGACATCAGCTTATTAGTAAGCACCTTTCTTGAGCAAAACCACTTGGATTGTTGAGAGCAAAATTTTCAAATCTAACCAAAATGACCAATTTTCAATGTACGAGATATCTAATTCCACCCCATCTTCAAAATTCTCAATATTAGAACGACCAGAAACTTGCCACAGTCCGGTAATACCAGGTAGTACTTCTTGACGAATAAAATGTTTAGTCTTAAACTTCCCTACATCTCTGAGGGGAAGAGGACGAGGACCAACTAAACTCATTTGTCCAAGTAAAACATTGAAAATCTGAGGTAATTCATCTAAACTGTAGCACCGTAAAAATTTACCTATTCCTGTGATCCGGGGGTCATCTTTAATTTTAAACAGAATACCATCCTTAATTTGATTTTTTGCTTCTAAACTCCCTTGTAGTTTTTCTGCATTAGAAACCATTGTCCTAAATTTCCAAATTAAAAATTCTTTTCCATGTAAACCAATACGTTTCTGTTTAAAAAAGATAGGTCCTGGGGAATCTAATTTAATTAGTATACCAATTCCCACATAAAGGGGTAAAAGTAAAATCAATAGTATAATTGAGCTGGCTAGATCAAAATATCTTTTCACCCAAAAATCAATTCCTGCAATGATTTGTCCTGGAATTGTCATACAAGGGAACTCACCTATCATGCAAATTTCCGATTTTGGATGATAACTTTCAATTTGATTTGGTAAAATTCGCAAAACAATGCCGGATGTATGGAAGCTCCAGCAAACATATAGGCGATTTTTAATGGAATTCCAAGAGACAAAAACTTCCTCTATCCCTTCTTTACGGAGATAATCAAAAGTTGCTTCTCGGTTAGCCAAATCTAAACAACTAGGGTTGGATATATCTTCAACTGTATAGCAATTATCTTGTTCTATAATTTGGATATACTTGTCTTTCTCTTCTGGTTCAGTAATCAAAAACACAGAATGAAGCAACATTTTTTTACTACGAAGTAAATTAGTAGCTACATCAAAAAGAAAGCGAGTGATACATATAAAAATGAGAGAAAATGCCCAAGAGAAAAGAAAAGTCAAACGAGATAAATGGATGTCTAAGCCGCCGAGAAAAACAACTAGCAATAAAAAAAGCTCAGATAGACATACAGCTTTAATTAAAGCTACATAATCACGGCGTTTATCCCCAGGCATATATAATTTTCTGATGCCATTGATGCTAATACCAATTATGACAACCAGTAATTGCAAAGCAATGTTATTACTTGCCCAATTAAAATATGAACTATTTCCATACAGTATTGCCAAATTCCATGCCAAACTTAGAGATATACCATCCAGCAAAATTAGTGTAATAATCCGCAATAGCCTGATGGGAAATCCCTTTTGGATGATGGTTTTCTGTGGGGTTCTAATATCTGGCTTAAATGTTGCACTCGGTATAGTTACATAAGACATGATTCGCTCGATCTCTCAATACAATTAATATTGTGGGGGTGTCAATCGGAAATTATTCAGTATTTTCCCAGCTATACTTTCAATCAAAGATCCAGAAGCAGTAGATTACCAATTAAGTCAGGTTTCCAGTTCCCAGGACAGTTTTACTAACCACTCCACATCACGATCTGTCATCCAACGAGAATTTCTCTGTGTATAATGCATCTGTATAGAAATCAAGATAGGCTAAGGCTATTAAGCAAGAGTAAAAACCTCCGACCAGTTTACACGTTTGGTATATCTGCAAAAACTTAACTACACTTGTGGCGTTGCTAAGTCACTGCATATTTTCGCAAAAGAGAAAAACAATGTTTTGACAGTTATACCCGGTGATTTGTCCTGCAAACATATAACATCATTGAATTTGTCTCATCGAGCCAAAACTGATAATTACAAACTCACAGATGTAATATCAAACTCTACAGGCACAATTCTTCAGTGTATTAGTAAAAAAATAAGCCTATTGATCCTTATTCTCAATTGAATACATACTGACCATACCTATATTGTTTGCAAGTCTTAAACTGACTATCAATGTTTCAATTCACCCATGGCTAACTTTAAGATGCAATTTACCTTACATCTATTCGAGTTCATCAATTACAGTTTGAATTGAACACAACTGGGTGAATTTACGGTTCAGTATAAGCAAAATGCTGAAAGTATTTTCTCG
>JASJCX010000081.1 GCA_030065255.1 Calothrix sp. MO_167.B42
CCAACTAGCAAAACTGGGAAACTATCGCATCATCTCCACCGATGAAATTCGCCAACAACTTTATGGTGATGCCAAAATTCAAGGAAACTGGAATCAGATAGAAGAAATTGTCCTGACTCAAATTGAGAAAGCAATAGCCAATGGAGAAAGTGTCATTTATGATGCCACAAATGCCAAACGTGGGTGGCGCATAGAAATATTAATTAAACTTTCATCCCGACTCCCAGAAATACAGTGGATAGCATGGTATCTAAAAACACCATTGTCTACTTGCTTGACTTGGAACCAAAAACGCGATCGCCAAGTACCCCAAGATGTGATCGAGAATATGTTCCAATCTCTGCACACCTTTCCCCCTATACCTGCGGAAGGATTTGTCACAGTTAAAACCATTGATGTCACTTCCCCTGATTTCGATATTCAATCCTTACCCAATCAAATACAAAACCTCAAACGCAGCATTATCAACCGTCGTAACCGCACTCAGCATAAAGACGTAATCTTTCATGACTACAGTCATATTTTAGACTTTGAACGCTTGATGTATCTCATCTCCTCAATTATTCGCTATCCGGGTATAGGAAATCTGCAAACAACCAATCCCAGCATCCTACAAGAGATTTTTGGTCAAGTCCCCCAGTTTGTGAGCGATATTGATGAAATTAGTGCCATTATCAACAAAGAAGCTGGTCAAATATACGCAGACAAACAAGCGATCGCATCTAATCTACATTGGTTACAAATTAATGGTTTGATTGGCTGTGATACCATGACTAACGAGATATTACAATTTAAAACTAAAAAGTCAAAAGAATTGATTTCTCCCCACAGCTATTCTGAGTTAGAACCTTTTCAACGTTTAATAGGGACAATTCGCTTTATTCTCTACCATCCATTTTTGCCATCTTCGGGAGAAGGAAGTTTAAGAACTTTGGTATCTGCATTAAAACAAGATGGAGTTATTATTGGACATGGATTAGATAAAGTTCGCAAAGATATCGAACTAGTTTTAAAACCCTATCAAATCTTACCCAACTTTCCCCTCAGACATGGCTATTTTGCTGGAACGGGAATTTTACCAAAACAGGATTTAATCAAAGTATTTAATGTTCTCCAATCCCAAGCAAAGAGTTTAGACGACCCCCTCGCATTGGATATTTATGAAAAATTTACTCAAAGGATGCAACAATCACGACTAATTGACTCAAGTGAAGTTTATCCAGTCAGGGGAATTGCTCACCGTAGCATCATTGATTTAGACCATTTACACCATACAAACTTAGCTAGAAAAATATCAGAATTAGAAAATGCTTGTGCTAATGGAGAATTATTAGAATTAGGACGCTTTCCTGGGCGGGGAAAATACGATGGTGATGAAGAAGGATTATTTCAAGTATGGCCATTACAAATAGTTTTTTATAATTCTGCTTGGTATTTAGGCTTTGAATGTGAGGGAGGTAAAAGCCCAGGATTATTTAGATTTGAACGGCTGGATAGATTATTTTTGGAAAAAATTTCCCTTCAAAAACGTTCTAGAACAGCACAAGAAAAATCATTAAAAAAATTGCAAACACTATTAGCAGCTTCCGTAGGAATATTTCTTGGTTATAGTGCTAGTGAACAACGGCTATTCTTCAGTAAAAATCAAGTAGAAAAATCTCAGATATTTGTCACAGTAGAATTATGGTTTAATGACGATAAATTTAGTTTTATAGCCGAGGGCACCAAAAGATTTTCAATGATGAAAATGTCTCCTCCCATATCTAGAACCAGAGCCAATTTACCTAAATCAATATTTTCATTGACTCAAACAGGAGATAAACAATTTCCCAATCGTTTTCAGGCAATATTACCCCGGTGGTGTTTGGGTGATTTTGAATTGGTAAAGTGGATTTTGGGGTTTGGTGGAAGTGTGAAGGTTTTACAGCCTCAAGAACTAGTGGAAAAAATAGAAAATATTGGTCAGGATATTGTTGCAATCTATAAGGGTAGATAGAAAGTGTTATGAGCAAATATTATTGGTTTACAAGTTATTGATAAGCATCTGAGGGGGTAAGGCAATGGCTGAAACTCCTATTCTTTCGTTCACCCCCTCAGATAAGCTTCTGGATAAGGGTTTGGGGAGGATGAAAGTATAGATTCTTGATAAGAAATGTCAATTATTGATGGTAAATCTTGACCCCCTCAGATATGGAGATATACAATTACCGCTGGGTAAGGATTCTATGAGCCTAGCCTTTAGACTTCTCTTGAAGTCGAATTAATGGAAACAATGGTAAATAAATAATATTTCCCTCTATAATAAAAACTTTAGACTTCTCTTGAAGTCGAATTAATGGAAACCTCGACACCACCGTCTTTTTCGAGCTGGGCTTCATTCTTTAGACTTCTCTTGAAGTCGAATTAATGGAAACCAAGATTTTGCGGCGAAAAAAAATTGCTTCTTTTATTTCTTTAGACTTCTCTTGAAGTCGAATTAATGGAAACCATAATATACGGCATCGTGTATTATTCCAGTAACTTTGCTTTAGACTTCTCTTGAAGTCGAATTAATGGAAACTACGAACAGGAGAAGTACTGGTTCAGCAATTTTGTTCTTTAGACTTCTCTTGAAGTCGAATTAATGGAAACATCTAACGGAAAACCCTTCTGTTTCTTCTACAACTTTAGACTTCTCTTGAAGTCGAATTAATGGAAACTATAAAAGCCAACCATCATGATGTCATCACTGCCAAAATCCTTTAGACTTCTCTTGAAGTCGAATTAATGGAAACTTGAGAATTGAAAGCATCAGCGGCACGTAGGTCAGACTTTAGACTTCTCTTGAAGTCTAATTAATGGAAACCGACATGAAGCTTTCGGGTTTCACGTCCGGATGGATTCTTTAGATTTTTTTTGAAGTCGAATGAATTGAAAAAGCGGACTACAATAGTCCGCTTTTTGCTGTGACGGGAAATTTATTGAGAAGCGATCGCATACCCCAGAATTTTATGATGTTTGTAAATAATTAATATAATTTCTCAAAGATTAAGCGATCGCTCATGCTGCCGCCCTATCAAAACTTGAAAACTCTGTATTTGATACAGCATCTGCCCAGTTGGGTGCTGAGAATTTGCATAAGTTACGGGATAGAAACTTTATTTAAGTAGTTAAACAAAATTAATTACACAATGTCATTGCGTTAGCGTAGCTCCTCTGAAAGAGGCGTGTAACGGAGTGAAACGAAGCAATCGCAAGGGTTGGAATTACTTCGCGTAGTTCGTAATAATGGTAAATATTTTTGTTCACTTACTTAAATTATTAACAGTATTTTTACCTTCCAAAATAATGTTTTTATTAAGTACTTATTCTTAATCCTACCTTATAAACTCTACAGGTGTAGGAATGGTGAGTTTGTCATTGTTGATGATTTTCTTGGCTAATGCAGCGTACTCTTTAGCTTGGTTACTATCAGGAGCGTACTCATTAACGGTCATACGACGCAATTCTGCGTGTTGAACGATGTTGTCACGAGGTACGAAGTGGATCATTTGGGTGTTGAGTCTTTCAGCCAAGTTCATGATTAACTCGTCTTCACGGTCAACCTTACGGCTGTTACAAATCAAACCACCTAGACGTACACCACCAGAGTGAGCATACTTAAGAATACCACGAGCGATGTTGTTTGCAGCGTACATCGCCATCATCTCACCGGAGGTAACGATGTAGATTTCTTGGGCTTTACCTTCACGAATAGGCATAGCGAAACCGCCGCTTTCCGCTAACTACCACTAAAATATAAATTAGATGTTGCTTAGAACTGATAACTTGCAGCAATCTCGTGATTGCCCACATTCCCACCTACCAAATAAATTTCACTTCGACTTCGCTCAAGGTTAGCGATGAGCGTAGCCGAATCGCTAATAAACCAAGCACATTAAAGCTTCGGCTTCGCTCAGCTTTAACATCGAGCGTAGCCGAGATGTTAAAACGCGCTCTCATACCTTTTCTAGTCTGATTTATTAGACGCATGTCTTTGAGCCTAGGAATTAATTCCCGTGACATTTGGGGTTATGAGTTAACCCGAACTGAGGTTATTTAAGGTTTTTCCCTGAAAACTATATAGTGCTACCAATTAAATCTATATATTGCAGCGAAGATTTCGGTAAACTAAAAATAACACTACTTAATAAGTTGTAATAAATCTGTTATGAGTAAAGAGTCACCTATTAGTTCTACATCTAAGCCCGAACCCAATATTGGAACGCGGGTGAGAAATTTTTTAATCGCAACAGTAGCGATCGCTCTTAGTGTAGCTTTATTTTTGGGATTAAAAACAGAAACTACTACCGCATCTTTGGATGAATTAGGCAAACAATCCACACCCCTAGAAGTGGCTGTTACTAACAGTAAACCATCCATAATGGAGTTTTACGCCGATTGGTGTACTGTCTGCCAGAAAATGGCTCCTGATATTGCCCAGTTTAAACAAGAATATGCTGGCAAGGTAAACTTTGTCATGCTCAATGTGGATAATACCAAATGGTTGCCAGAAATGCTCAAATATCGAGTTGATGGCATTCCCCATTTTGTGTTTTTAGATAAAGATGGGGAAACAATTGGACAAACCATCGGCGATCAACCGCGTACAATTATGGCAGGTAATTTACAAGCTTTGGTTAGTGGCGATTCCCTTCCCTATGTTCAAGCCAGTGGGAAAGTTTCCAAATTTTCTGCACCAGTAGCACCAGTAGGAAATCAAGACGATCCCCGCAGTCATGGGAGTCAGGTTGTAAATTAATACAGTTCAAAATTTTCACCGCTACACAAATAAGACTTTTTCCCTCTCTCTATTTTTCCTCTCTCCCATTGGGATAGGGGTTAGGGTGAGGGTAATATATCTACCATGTACCAACAAATGCGATCGCTAGTTGCATAAACATAAAGACAAGTTTAAATTATGTCATATTGATTTACTTCTAGCTGCAAATCCGTAAAAATAATCATGCACGTCAAACTTTAGATTGACCTTTATGTAGCTATTGTTTGCAGTAGGGTGATTTCTAGGGATTATTATATCCACAGTTATTACATGATTTTGCTTAATGTGGTTGCTGCGACATCCGATTTCAAAATCCTAGAAGCAATGGTATAAATCCTAAATACATTACTGCTAACCTTATTCAAACACGGGGGGCCATAATTCAGCAATAGAGATTTCCCATCCAGGAAACAACTCTGGAATAGTTAATTTATCCTCACCCCTCAATACTTGCACCTCATTATTTGGACGATAAACACTGACAGTCAAATCATCTGGATTAATGAGTATTCCTACTCGCGCACCTAATTCTAAAAATAAATTAACTTTATCTTCTAATTTACGGATACGGTCTGTTTTAGATTTAATCTCTACTACTAAATCTGGAACTAACTGAGCAAAATCGCGCACAGTACGCTTCAGTCTGTCTGCGGATACAAAAGCAACATCGGGTGTCCTTAAATCCGTATTAGGCATAATAAAACCACCACTGGAATCAAATATTCGCCCTAGTCGTCGGGGTTTTACCCAATTACCCAATAGTCTAATAAATTCTGCCCCAATTTCACTAGATTCAATATCTGATGGACCCATGACAATAATGTTACCTTCTTGTAGTTCCAGTTGGTAATCATGCTGTTCCTCTTTGAGTTTTTCTTGCAGTATTTCTAGGTCATGGATAGTCAGATTCATGGATACCTTGATCAGAAAGCCTGTCCTATAGCTATTTTATCCTTGAATGAAATTTTGCTGCCATAAATTGGTAATGTACATTCAAATTTCTAATTCTTATCTTCGACCATTATCTATTGCAACTATCTCTTTTTCTTTTGATAGCTGCTTTTCTGGTGCGAAACTGCGACAGTCATCTTTGAAATTTGCACAAAAGCGTGGCAATAACAATATACAGCACGTGAACAACAAACTCATACTAAGTTGCATTCAAAGATAGTACCCTGTCATTGCGACGAAGGAAGCAATCTCATTGACTCGAACTACTATGATAGAACGCAACTTGGTATCAACAATGTTGAAACTATCATTCCGCCAAATACTGGAGTACCCAATGATTGACAGGCAAATCGCAGCACCCGCACCAGTTGCAACCATTAGGAGGAAAATCCCCAAGGGTGTAGAAATGGCTGTCAACTAATCGATCATAGAATCTAATTATCGCCCAACTTTGCCCATTCATTAGGAAGCAAATTGGCAATCAACTCAAAACTTTTACCATTGGGTTTAACAATGTAAGCCATACCCTGTGGATCTGGATAAATGCCAGTAGCAGCTTCAAATATATCATCATGACCAACGATCGCAGTATTTTTCCCTTTTGGGGGTACAGCAATCAACATGGGATTTACCAGAGCTTTCATCTGAGCTACTTGTTCGGGAGTATAATCTTCAGCTTTGGGGAAGTTTAGATCCCCATTTTTCTCATATCTACCAAAAGCTAAATCTGCTGTCTTCCAAGCACGACAAAACTGACTGGAAATCACCTCACCAACGGGAATAGAATATTTGCGAAACCCTTCACCAATGGCTTTAGCTTGTTTCCATCCCTTTTCACTCAGTACCCTTTGGGTAGAACAATTATTCACATCTGCCTTCACTTGATCTGCATAATCTCTTTCCGTGGTGGTGTGGCGAATGTAAATTACATGACCCCCTTTTTTTAATTCACTTAGGAGGGCTTTACCACTGAGTTTATCCTTAAAATTCGCATTGGCTAATTCTCCCTTGGTCATTTCCTTGTTGGATGGAGTTTCAGCAATGGCTTTACCTGTTATATCTTTTGTTGTTTGGCTACATCCAGTGATAACTGCGATCGCACATAAGACAGCCAAACTACCTAGGGAACCAGATTTATTTTGTAGAATTCTTTGCATCTTGTATCTATAATCAACAAGCTTATTGATAATAATAATCACATTACACCAGAAATAATTAATTGTAAACTCCTTCACAAAGCATATTTCTGGCTTTTTTGAGGTAAACTTTTATGCAAAGTTATTGAGATTTTCTATGAAAAATCCTAGCGATCGCTGGCATCAATTTAAAATAGCTTTCTCCGTCCTTGTTGACAAGCATTGCAATTAGCAGTTTTCGGTTCAAAGTCTATACAGCCAATGGCATCTTCAGAACAAGCTTTTATCGGGTTAACAGTACATTTGAGTCGATAATCATTAGTAAAGTAATCGCAACCAGAGCAAGGAATTTGATGCATTTTTCTCAGGTGCTCTGTGCCAATTTTCAAGGTATGCCAAGCACTGCAAAAAAACAGAATCATTAGTCCCCAAGCAAAGCAAGCCAAAAATATTGTCATTAGCATTGTTCGTCATCCAATTAAGATTACGGAAAAATGCCCGCAGCCAATTGATTTTAATTATGAACCGCAGGCAGAATCAGCTAGGTAGCTGATGTTGAGCAAAATTTAATTAATTCTTGATTTGGCGATAACGCCAGCCATGCCAAATAAAACCTAAGAATGCCAATATTCCCAGAAAGAATTGGGAATTTGCCAAAGCTAGACGTTCAGTTCCATAAAATTCCGTGGGGAAAACAGTGGTGTTACAACCAACGAAAGCTGTAGAGAGAAAAGCCATCCAAGCTAAACCAAGTAAACTATAGGAAAGAATTTCTTCCCCATGTTCAATGGGAAAAAGTCCCCTAATCAAGCCAAAAGGTTTGACGACAATATGCCAGGCACCCCCAGCAATTAAAATTAATCCAATCCAAATATGACCACCAATCACATCTTCTAAGTTATCCACACTTGCCATTCCCAAAGGATTCCACACCCCATCCTTGATTCCGACTATGTAACCAAAAATGACCTGTGGATCGAGAGTAGGATGATTAATTAGGCGGATATCTCCCAAATTAGTATCATAAATTCCGCCGAAAAACATGGCTTTAAGTACTAACAAAAATGCTCCCAAACCCAGAAAAATTAGGTGATGTCCCAGGATAAAGCCTAACTTTTTGGGGTCATTCCATTCATAATGAAATTTAGTCGCTCTCCCATACCCATCCCGTAAAATTGCCGGAGAGCGAAATACATGAAATAATCCACCCGCACCCAAAACAGCAGATGCGACTAAATGTAGCATTCCAATGACAAAATAAGGATAAGTATCGACTATTTCACCCCCAGCACCAACACCCCAGCCCAAACTTGCTAAATGAGGTAATAAAGTTAACCCCTGTTCATATAGGGGAACCCCAGGAACAAATCGAGTAACTTCCAAAATAGTGCAAGAACCCGCCCAAAACATAATTAAACCTGCGTGAGCCACATGAGCGCCCAATAATTGACCCGATAAGTCAGTTAAGCGGGCATTACCGACTAGCCACGATGAGCCTGTATTTGCTGCAAAGGTTTTATCAGTAGAAACTGCCACAATTCAATACCCTCGAACTTGTGATTTATCAACTGTCTGAGCCGTTAATGTTCAACTAAACCCAGACGGTAGAGGAGGGAGAGAGGGAAAGAGGGAAGGAGTGAAAGAGGGAAGGAGAGAAGGAGGGTTAAAAAAATATTCTCCTTGTTCTTTACTCTCTATTACCTATCACCTATCATCTATCATCTATCACCTATCATCTATCCCCTAACCCCTCTCTTTAAGACTCGCTAGCTATGGCATCTATTGACTTCTCTACTTGTTTGAAATCAACACCAATAGCTCGTAAGGCGTGCCACAGATGTCCTTGGAGGAAAAAGAAAGACAAGAAGAAATGGGAATTAGCTAACCAAGCTCTGGCTGTATGAGCACCATTAGGTAGTTGTACAGTGTCAGCAAAGTAAGGACAAACCCCAAACTTAACTTCCAATACTGGACCAAAGAATTCTACCGGATAAGCTAAGGTGTTAACTGCACAGAAATAGGTAGCTACAAAACCTGCTAAGGCAATACCACCCAAGGAATAGGAAAGGATTGCTTCACCAGAGAAAATCAACAGTTTCTTCGCCCAAGGTAAAGGTCCTGTGGTAATATGCCAAAATCCACCGAATAAGAGGATAAAGCCAACAAAAATATGACCTCCGACTAAATCCTCTAGATTATTAACACTAGCAAAATGAGTCTGATAGCCATAGATAACAAAGGGATTCAGGGTAGGATTAGTCACAACTCGGACAGTATGACTCGCTGCGTCATAAAGCCCTCCCCAATACATGGCTTTACCTGCTAATAATAATGCACCTGCACCCAAAAACAGAAGATGGTGTCCTAAAATGAAACCGAGTTTATCAGGATCATCCCATGCAAAGTGAAACTTGCGAGCTCTTCCTGTAGCTTCTTGCAAGTCCCTTGGACCTTTAAAAGTGTGGAATAAACCACCCGCACCCAAAACGGCAGAGGAAATTAGATGTACAACCCCAATGACAAAATAGGGATAGGTATCGACTATTTGCCCTCCATCACCCACACCAAGACCTAAAGTAGCTAGATGGGGTAGTAAAATCAATCCCTGCTCGCCCATAGGCAAATTGGGATTGAATTTGGACAGTTCAAACAGTGTAAATGCTCCTGCCCACAAAGTTATTAAGGCAGCTTGGGCGACGTGAGCGCCGATAAACAAGCCGGAGAGATTCGCAAAGCGGGCGTTACCTGCCCACCAATCATATTTAACTTCGGAAGTGCCGTATGTCTGCATTATTTTTAGTTAGAAAGTATTGAGATTAATACTCAATTATTGGAAATACTTGAAGTCCCATTGTTTTACCCATCAACCTGCACCCTGCTAGTAATACTTGGTAAGCATTCTGACAACAGGTAATTAGGTCTGATGTATTTGGGAACTATTGCATCTGCATATTTGTTAATTGAGCTTCACACACTTACCTTATTAAAAATCTTTCTTAATTAAAACCAATGTTTACAAAAATTAATAATTAATTTTAAAAGTATATTAAGACACAATAAACTAGCAATAGTAAATAAATTTACTACTGTTATATGGGGCTAAGGATACCCAAGAAAGCAATATTTTCTTGATATACAAGGGCTTAATGAAACTGATACAATTACAGAATCAGTAAGCCCCATCAACTATTACTTGGGTAGTGCTACCATAATTATTGTGACTATCAATACGGCGACAGAAACTGTAGGTATAAGCAACAGCACTTTACGGTAAACAGCAGCACTATTATCTTTAACAAGGTTGAATATTTGCGTACCGATATTTACATGGTAACTATCGTGGCGAATCATACGGGCAAATGGTACTTCCCCTTGCTCCCTCTGTGGTAATATCCGTCGTCGTTGATAGGGAACGGTATCGTATCCAAAGTTGTTGATATACTCATCATTATTCAATAATTCGTCAATGAAGCCCTGTAAACCCTTAGTTGCTAGAATAATTGACCAAGCTAGTTTTTCTTGGTTATTATAAACATTCCGACCGAGAATGCGCTGAATACACATTTCCACAAATCGGTAATTATTATTAGACTCGTAGTTTAGCCGTCGAAATGAATCAGCCAAAACTAAACCTCGAATGAACTCTTGTACGGTAATTTGAGAGGAGCGCAGTTGGGATTCTAGGGGAATTTGTCGATGATAGCTAATGATTTGTTGTTCGTTAAATATTTGTCGGTAGCAAGCCCAAATTATTTCGTCAATGTCCGAGCAATTGGGTAAATTCTCTGTGCTGTAAATCCTTGGCTGTTCGTCACTTGCTATTTCATAACCATTTACGCGCTGATTTTGGCTGGAAAGTGGATAACTCATTAAAGGAATAGACATCAATAAATCCCCTATTTTCAAATGAAAGGGAATGGTTGATGGTTGTTAGTTGACGGTTGACAGTTGACAGTTGACAGTTGACAGTTGATGATTGATGATTTTTCAATCTTTCACTCCATCAATCTTTCACTCCATCACTCCCTCACTCCCTCACTCCCTCACTCCATCACTCATTCCCTTTTCCCCTAAAGGACTGCTCGTCCAATTTCTAACAGAATGAAGCAGGCAAAAATTACACCTCCAATACCACCAATTAAAAAGCCAGAGGTAAAAAAGCTCCAATCCTTGTAGGTTTGTATATTCTCAGGTAAAACACCTACCGGTTTGTTCCTTTCCTGAAACATCGATGCTCCATAGATAAACAAACCTAGGCTTAAAATCACCACCAAACCAGATGCACTACCGAATCCAGCTAAAAGAGCAACATCACTATTTCTCAAAGGACCAAGTTCTAAAAATGGCCCTAATATAAAATAGCCGTGAGCCATACCTATTTCTAGCCCCCTAGTTATGGGAGATAACCCATCCCGGTAAATTGGTAGATTTTTAATCCAAGTCCGGGGAACACCGTCAGTATTCAGGGGCGTAGCTAAATTACCTGACTGGGGATCACTTTCAAAAGGTTGGACAATGCCTTCAATAATTGATTGATTGTTAAACTGCATGTCCCCAAAAGCTGCATCAGCATTGAATTTCATCTGACTGAAAATAAACCCAGATGCGATCGCTCTTGCTCTCAATGCATGCCAAAAGTGTCCTGCTAACAACAAACTAGCAACGATAATGTGAAACAGCATTAACCACGTGCGCGGTGTAATTGCTCCATCAACAGTTAAGGTTTCCGCAGGTCCATAAAATACTGAAGCATAGACGGTATCATTTACCCAGACAAAGTAAGCAGCTAAAAATCCCATATAGGCAAGAGCCGCCTGACTATAGGATAAATATGCCTCACCGGACCAAACAAATAATCCCTTTGCCCATTTTTTGGGTGCAGTCAGGATATGCCATATACCACCTAAAATACAGGTTGCACCAATCCAAAGATGACCACCTACTACAGTTTCTAGGTTATTTACAGCCGCCATTCCTTTCAATGTCCAACCATCGGGAGTAATACCTACTAGATATCCAAAAATGGTGAGTGGATTAAGGGTGGGGTGATTAATTAACCGTACCTGTTGTGCTATGGGATCGTACAGTCCGCCGAAAGATACTGCTTTTGCTACCAGCAACAATGCTCCTATCCCCAAAAGTACCAGATGAATGCCTAGGATGGAGGTCATTTTGTTACCGTCATCCCAACGATAGCCAAAGCCTTTTTCATCCAATTTACTTGGTCCGAGGGTAGAATGATAAATACCACCAGCTCCTAAAAATGCGGAACTGATTAGGTGTAGCATCCCAATTAGAAAATAGGGATAAGTATCAATCACCTGTCCTCCATCCCCAATCCCAATACCCAATGTGGCTAAATGGGGTAACAAAATTAACCCTTGTTGGGACATTGGTAGAGATGGATCTAATCTTGATACTTCAAATAGGGTCATTGCCCCTGCCCACAGTACAATTAATCCTGCATGGGCGACGTGGGCTCCTAGTAATTTTCCGGATAAATCTAAGAAGCGAAAGTTACCAGCCCACCAAGAATAGGGGTCTATGGAATCCTTGACATAGTTGGTTTCAATGGTTGCATCAGTTGAAAAACCAAGGGACTTGAAAGGATTTTCTTGTGTAGTTGTCATAGTTAACCTTTTTCAGTTGACAGTTGACAGTTGACAGTTGACAGTTGACAGTTGGTAGTTGGCAGTTGTTAGTTGACAGTTCTTGAATCGAACAATACTGTCCTAACTAATATGTCCATTACTATAAAAATGATTGCGACACATAGAGGTTTGCAAGGCTTATACAACTGCTCTTGAGCAATCGGTAAATCAGCAACGGATGATGCAACGGATGATCTGTTTTCAAAATCCTGTTAATTTATAGCACTACTGGTTCATTGCATTAGTTATGAGGAGTAGAGGAAAAAACCACAGAGGCGCAGAGAACGCAGAGGAAGAGGAAGAGAGAAGAAGTTGCTTAAGTTGGTTTACCTATCAAAATTAATGCGATAGACCACTACTACTCCGCCACACTAATTTTGATGGGTATTTCCCAGTCGTCTTTAGACGACTTTAGCTATTAGACTGGGGTTTTCAACCCCAGGCAGGTGTGATAAAAAACCCATCATATTTTATGGGACAGAGTACTACGCATATATGTCAAGACGTTGTTGAAGGCTCAAAGTCATGAACAGTAAACTTATTACTTATTACTTGCGCGTAGTGCTATACCTGTCCGCGCGTGGATGTAATTACTCTACCTTCAACAAAGCTATAACCAGCTGCTCGTAGTGCATGAAACAAGTGTCCTTGTAAAAAGAAAAAGCCTAACCAAAAGTGAGCATTTGCTAACCAAACTCGGGAAGTTAAAGCACCATCAGCACTGGTAAAAACAGGGAAGCGATCGAATGTTAGAGATAGTGCTGGTCCAAAAAATTCTGTGGGGAAAACTGTGGTATTAACTGACACAAATAATGTAGCTACAAATGCCATTAAACTCACAGCGCCAATACTGTAGGACAAATAAGCTTCACCAGACCAGACAAACAAATTCTTTGCCCAAGTAAGAGGTGTGGTCAGGATATGCCAAATACCACCCAGAATACAAATTGCACCAATCCAAATATGACCCCCTACTACATCTTCTAGGTTATCCACACTAGCAAGCCAAAACTTACCCTCTGTACCCAAGAAATAACCAAATATTTTCCCTGGATTCAAAGTTGGATTTGCGATCGCTCTGACATTATGAATAGCCGGGTCGTACAATCCACCGTAAAACATGGCTTTGGCAACGAGTAAAAACGCACCTAAACCCAGTAGTACTAAATGAATCCCTAAAATCGTAGTCATTTTATTGGTATCATTCCACTTATAACCAAAGAAAGAAAATTTATCTTCCAAGGTTGCAGGACCTTTAAGGGCGTGAAATATGCCCCCAGCTCCCAAAAATGCAGAACTGATTAAATGTATTACTCCGATGGCAAAATAAGGATAGGTATCAACCACTGCACCGCCTTCTCCGACTCCAATACCTAACCGAGCCAGATTGGGTAAAACAATTAATCCTTGCTCGTACATGGAACGTGAGGGATCTAACTGTGCTATTTCAAATAGGGTAATAGCTCCTGCCCAAAATACTATTAAACCAGCATGGGCAACATGGGCACCCAGTAATTTTCCAGATAGGTTAACTAATCTGGCATTACCAGCTCGCCAGGGAATTTGCATATTTGTATCTGTTGCAATCGCCATAGTTCAATTTTCTCCTTACTCAACTGTCAAATTTGTTGGTACAAAAAGTGTTGTTTCTTTCGCCATCAGGTCAAAGAGGGTGTTATATTTCACTCCTTTTGCTGCTGCTTTTGCTCTATATGCGTGCCAAAGATGTCCCACTAGTGCCAAAAATCCCAACCCACCATGAACACTGGCTAATGCTGTCCTCACGGAAGGAGCAGTATCACCCACTGGTCCATACAATACGCTGGGATAGGCTATTTCGTTAACGGAAACAAAACAAGCAACGCTAAAACCAGCTAATGCTAAACCAGCCAAACTGTAAGATAAGTAGGCTTCTCCCGACCACACCAAAGCCCGTTTTGCCCAATTAAATGGTTGGGAAACAATATGAAAAATACCTCCACCAATGCAGAGAATACTTACCCACACATGGCCACCAACAATATCCTCTAGACTATTCACACTTGCCATGCCAGTAATTGTCCAGCCCGTTGGACTAAAACCGAATAAATAGCCAAAAATGCGGACTGGATTTAGATTAGGTTGAATCAATCGTACTGTGTCCATCAAGGGGTCATACAGTCCACCCCAAAATGTTGCTTTCATCACCAACAACAGTGCTCCCAGACCCAACATCACCAGATGAATACCGAGAATACTAGTCATCTTGTTGCCATCTTGCCATTGATAACCAAATCCCTCCTCGTCCAGGGTTTCTGGACCCAAGACGGCATGATAAATCCCTCCAGCTCCTAGCACGGCAGAAGCGATTAAATGTAACATCCCAATCAAATAATAGGGATAGGTATCAATGATTTGTCCACCCTCACCAACACCTAATCCAAGGGTAGCTAGATGGGGCAATAGAATCAAGTTCTGCTCCCATAGGGACAAATCTGGGTTGAGTCGGGAACACTCAAATAGAGTCATTCCCCCCGCCCACAACATAATCAGTCCAGCGTGGGCAACATGGGCACCTAAAAGCTTGCCTGACAAATCCATAAATCGAGCATTACCTGCCAGTAAAGGCGCTCCTGATTCGCGTTCATCCACAGACCAACCCAGTACTGGGAATACAGGTTTCCAGAAAATACCCATTTGTAATCTATCTCAATAACTATTGAAGCGTTAAGCAGAATCAAATTTAGTGCAAATATTGCAAAAAATGGATAAAAAGCCTATTCAGTCAAAGCTAAAACATGTAGTCCTCTGTATAAATTAGGTAATACATACTAGTTATCAAGGCTAATATTTTCATTAATCCCAATAATATAATGAGAAATACTAGCATTAATGTCAAGTATGCACGTTAAAACAACTGTGCCAATGCGAAATTAATATTTCGTTACATTTGGGCTAATGGTCCATGGGATATCTCCTTGAGAGTTATCTGCATCTATAGGTATTTTTGGGGATTGGCTGCGAATCTCTGGTGCTGATTGCAGATTCAAATTTTGCCAAAAATTCAATATTTGTTGACCCACATGTTGGGGGTAAAAATAGTGAAAGAAATGTAATCCCCGTGGGCATTCCCAAAGCCGATCTTCCGGTTTGAGCCAATTAGACCAATCATGTAATAATGATGGACTAATAACTGTGTCGGTTTTGCAACCACATACCATTAAGGGCATCTGAACTCCACCCTTTGGTAAATGAGTGATTTTGAAGGGAGAATGGGGACAAGCAGACTCCTGTAAATCCTTATCTAGAGCAGCCACTAACTTTTTCATTGTATGAGGCGGTTGATAGCCGAACAAGGTACGGGCATTATTTGCTAAAATCTGCTCGCGGCTGAGAAAAAACATTTGCCTTTGCACATAATAATGGGCTTGCCAATTAATGGCAGGTTGGGAGCCTACACCCAATAGAGTCAGGGATTTGACCCTTCGAGGAAAGCGACGGGCAAACATTAATGCGATCGCACCTCCTGTGCCGTGGCCAGCTAAATGTACTGGTTGGGGGTGAGATTGCAAAAAATTATCAATTAGGGATACTGCTTCATCAATGGAACTGGCTTCATCGGGTATTGGGTGGTATTCCCATTCAGCTACCTGCACAGATCTAGACAAAAACTGAAGTAATGGTTGGTCAAAATACTTCAAACTTGGGCTAGCAGTCAACCATAAAACATCAAATGAATCAACCATAAATACCTCTTCCCTCCCTATCTCCTAAGATTTAGCTATTTATAAACCAAATTCCGTCTTTAATTGAGCAGTCCAATCCTTGACTCGCTTGTCTGTGAGGTCGGATTGATTATCCTCATCAATGGCTAATCCGACAAATTTGCCATTTTTCACGCCTTGAGAATTGTCAAAATCATATCCATCAGTTGAGGTATAACCAACTGTTTTACCACCTTTTTCAGAAATTGCTGTTTCTAAAATACCCATGGCATCTTGGAAATTATCACTATAACCAATTTGATCGCCAGTACCAAAATAAGCAACTGTTTTACCACTAAAATCAATGTTTTCTAGTTCATCTTGGTAAAAGCCATCCCAATCACTCTGTAGTTCGCCAATGTCCCATGTCGGACAACCAATAATCAGACACTCATACTCATCAAAATCAGCAGCCTCTGCTTGAGACATATCATGTAAAGTGACTACATCATCACCTCCTAATTCCTCCTGAATCATCTGTGCAACGGCTTCAGTTTTTCCTGTGGTACTACCGTAAAATAAACCAATTTTTTTTGACATTCTGGCTCCTGAAAATGAAAACACAAACTACCATGGTTCAATCAAATCAATTCTTAATTTGTCTGTGGGTAGGTGAGGATAATAGCATTGCTCTTACCCACAAAGTAATGCTATGTAGCAACGTAAATGTCTAAAAGCCAATAAGTACTATTAACCTTGTATTACCCGACTACTAAAAGAATTGACTAATTCAACAGCCATGTTATCCATGACTTGAGTTTGTGATAAATTTTGGCAATAACTAAAAAATCCATGGAGCTTACTGATTATCTATTTCAATTAGCTCCTTTGATATAGTACCAGAGTTAATGAAAATATATTGCATTAATTTTAGATAAATTTTTGTAACTGCATATACAGTCAATCTGCAAATCCTTGTATAAATGGACTTTGAGGATTGATTTTATATTTCAAACAGTAAGGGGCAGGGTCTAGGGTTCAGAGGTAAATAACTACGTAAATAACCTCAATTCGGGTTAACTCATAATCCCAAATGTCCACCTAGGAATTAATTCCTAGGCTCATATGCATGCGTCTGATAAATCAGACTGGGAAAGAATTTCAGCGCGTTTTAACGTGCTTGGTTTATGAGCCTTGAAATTGATTTCAAGGCGGAAATGTGGGCTGGGTGAGATTGCTGCTTATCCCGAGCTGAGGTTAAATAAATTAAAATTGATTGACTTCCGTCGTCACAGGGAAAATCAAAATCCTTCTCCCTTGAGCTTTAAGGGGATTTACCCCCTATCCCTTCTTGAACTTGGGTAATTTAAATATATAAATGAAAAATAATAGCAATAAAAGGTGGTAGACTAAAAAGAACTCACCGACATGTGACAATACCCCATACCTAAAACAGGCTAAATCCTATTTTTATGATTTTTATTTTTATAAGTCAGGATTTAGCCTTTCCTTAAGCGTTGAGCTAACCTTGTATCGGTTCAATGCTTATAAGTTGACCATTTTGCTCATCTGTCAAAATGTATAGTCTTCCATCGGGACTTTGACGTACATCCCTCACTCTCCTACCAATAGGAATAGATTCTTCCCTAATAATATTA
>JASJCX010000082.1 GCA_030065255.1 Calothrix sp. MO_167.B42
AGTTAAGAGTTAAGAGTTAAGAGTTAAGAGTTAAGAGTTAAGAGTTAAGAGTTAAGAGTTGGCAGTTTTAACTCCTTCCCTCAATCTTTCACTCTTTCACTCCTTCCCTCCTTCACTCCCTCACTCCTTCATTCTTAACCAATATTGTCCATTGCTATATTTGTCATACTGTAAAGAAAGCTATCAAGATGAGCCAATGTTAGGTAATTTTCAAAAAAGTCAACTACGCATAGAAATTGATGCATCGGCAAATACGATTCGTGAGAGTCTATTGTTGCCAGATAAACTCAAAAAATGGCTGTTCATGAGTCGTCTATCTTCAGAAATGCCAGCAGAATTATATCCTGGGTTTGAGTTTACTAGTTGGAATGGTCCAATTTCCGTTCAACATAGTGTAGATGTAGTTGGCGATAATTGCCTGCGTTTAATATTGAGCCAAGGAATTGACGGCTTTCATGAATGGTATTGGGGTGAAGGTTGGGTACAATCCCGACTAGAAGGGATAACAGTTCTACCTTTAGCTTTGGGACATAGTTTGAGTTTATTGAGTTTGCGTCAATTTGTGGCGATCGCCGATAATAAAAAGATGTGAAATTAGGGACATTGTTCCTAACTTAACTGACAACTAAGGCGATCGCTAGCCTACTACAATATCAACATCTAGGTGTAATTTTTGGGGGTAGTTCTATGGTTATACAGAGCTTGCATCCCGTTCAAAAAGAGCTAAACGTAAGTTGGGAAGCACTTCCAGCAGATTTTATTTTACCTGATGACCCCGTGGAAAACATCCAGCAACCTGTTTTAGCTGCTGCACTTACCGATGCTTTAGGAGCAGCAGGACTGATTGAAACTAATATGCTGATTGGCTCTAATTTTGGGTTGGTAGCCACGGTAAATAAAAAAATTGTAGTCAAAGCACCAGACTGGTTGTATGTGCCCCAAGTAAAGCCCATAGCTCCTGATATAGTTCGTCGCAGTTATACACCAAACCTAGAAGGTGAACCGGTAGGGGTGGTAATGGAATTTCTTTCAGATACGGAGGGGGGAGAACTATCCGTACGTTCAACTCCACCCTATGGTAAGTTGTATTTTTACGAGAGGATTCTCCAAGTTCCCACCTACATAACTTACGATCCCTACGAAGCAATTATAGAAGTACGCTGTCTGCAAGATGGTCATTATACATTGCAACAAGCCGATACTAACGGTCGTTTTTGGATTCCCGAATTAGACCTATTTTTGGGGATTTGGCAAGGTGAAAGGCTATGTCAAACCATGAATTGGTTGCGGTGGTGGAATAGGGAAGGTAATTTACTGTTGTGGAGCAGCGAACAGGCAGAAATTGAGCGTCAACGGGCTGAACAAGAACGTCAAAGAGCTGAACGTTTAGCGCAACAACTAAGGGAAATGGGTATTAATCCGGATGAATGAGAAGGCAACGGATAACAGGCAACAGATAATAGGCAACGGATAAAGGATTATCTGTTTTTCAAAATAGACAACGGATAACGGACAACGGATAAAAAAATTACCCTCATCCCTAGGGCCGGAATGAAGGGTATTTGCGTTCCCTTGCCTAATTTAGCCATAAGTTCCATGACTAAGTTTAGGCTTCTTTAAGCAAATGCTTAACTAAATTATCCTTAACCATCATCTGGCGTAATACCTCTAGCAAGAAATTCTGAGCCTCCTCTTGGCTCAAATTTTTGACTTGCTCTTTCAACGTCTGTAAGCGAAATTGCTGCTCTAAGCTCAAATGTGTAGGAAATTCCATTATCTTTAACTCCTGATTATCAATTAGTTTCCCCTAACTACAGGGGATAACCAGTGGTTTTCGGGTTGTACTTATGGTTGTTAACAGATTGTAACATATGGATAGGTAGTTGTCTACTTTGTCAAGCGATGATAGATGAAAGTAAACAAAATTAACAATTCTGGTTTACTCGGTATTTGTACTCATCTTTAACTCCATATTTTTAGGAATATTAAATGGATATGGGCGTTGAAAACAGATACAATTCATACAAAATGCCAAAAAAATAAAATAAAAATAAACCAATCCCACCAAAACATTAAAATTGACCAAACAGTAATCGGTATCAAGCCCCCAAATTTCCAGCAGTTGGAAAAGGAAAAAAATTTTCCCCTAGCCAAGCCCTCGATTTATCGATGGGGAACTGATAACTGATAACTGATAACTGATAACAGCAAATGACAGGAGCTATTAACATTCATGGATGCAATGCAATTTTTTCGGCTTAGTGCTGGTAGATGGCAATCTTCACGGACAACCCATCATCTAGCTTTTAAACGCTCAGAGTTAGGAGAATCAGATATTCTTGTAGAAACTTTGGATGCAGATGATCCAGAAATTATTGCCTTGTGTCAAATGCACGAAATTGATCCCAGTTTGTCCATAGGTGGTTCCCGGGTGCGTTGGTTGGGAACTATGGCTTGGGACCGGGAGGATGAGGAAAATCATCAAGGTAAAACTGCGTTTGCTATCATTCCCGAAGCTGACGATCCCAGACAAGGGAGATTGCTCCGCGAACGGGGTTACGCAGAAATTGTGCCTGTGGTTGGCCGTTTCCACATGGATGAAGAAGATGGATTGGTGCTGACAACGGAATATGAAACCATGAGTTCCCTGGAGCGATTCTGGTTTCCTAGTCCCAATCTCCGGTTGAGAACCAGCACGGTGAAGAGATTCGGAGGGTTTAACACAGCATCGTTTTGTGCGGAAACTAGGGTAGAAGATACGGAAGGGAAAGATGTTGCCAGTACCTCTAATGCAAGCCGTGATGTTCCCCAAACACAGCAGTTGTACTCCGTTTTGGGTTGGTGAATTATTTATTAAATAGTCTGGAATGTACTGGTGCTTGCATTCCTGGGTTAGAGTACCTGCATATGATGCAACAGCTAGTCTGGGAACCAACAATGGTGGATGCTATGGAAAACTTACGCGATCGCATCCCCATTTGTACTTGGATTGGTGAAAATATTGATGCGGTGAATACGGAGCTAAATTTGTATTTACAAGCTTGTCATGGGTGTTTTCATGCCCACGAGCGTCAGTCTATACAAATATTTGCCGCTCCCCTAGCTCAATCTTTGGGCATTGATGGGTTATGTAATATATTTACTAATCCCATCACAATTTTAATTGATGTGGGTCGAATAGCACCGGAAGACTGGTTAAGTATAGTAGTTCATGAGTATGCCCATGCCCATCTGGGGGAATTTGGTCATAATCGTCGCTTTGCCACAATTTTATGGCATTTATGCATAGGATTAGCCATTGAACCACCGAGTTGGGAGCCAGGAAGGGAGTCTGAGTTAAGTAGTTGGCCTAATTGTCAATCTACTGTAGACCCTTTGGCGTTATGGCGCGGCGAATCAATTTTGGATTTTGGATTTTAGATTTTGGATTCTGAAAAACAGATAATCTGTTATCCGTTGCCTATTTTAGATTGCTGGAAAGGAAACGGGTAGAACCCATTTTTTTCTTCTGCAAAAAAAAACCAGCCTACCACAGCTGGTTTTTGAAAAAATTTTCTTTGCGTTGTCTTCTCAATCGTTTGAAACCCTTATTTGCGTTCCCAAAACACAAGAGGTTAAGTTTCTTAACAATATTGTAACAGCCAGCACAGATTTTTTGAAAATTTTTACGAAAAAAAGACATTTGCAATAGAAATTACCTAACTAACTGAAAAATAATCTCATCAACTATTAAAATTGTTCACACACAAATCCTTGCTGTTTAAGGTTTTGAGGTCATATGGGAATGGTAAAGATAGAAAAAAATAAATTAAATTTGGCTTTATATAACCACATATAACCACAGTCTTTTTACGTAGATGCAACTGAGATTCATCAAATATAGCGGTTTTCAGTTGATAGTTGATAGTTGATGGTTGACAGTTGGTAGTTGACAGTTGGTAGTTGGTAGTAAAGGAGTGAATAAGACAAATCAATAATATTTCTTCCCACACTCCCCACACTTCCCACACTTCCCACACTCCCCACACTCCCCACACTCCCCACACTCCCCACACCTCCCACACTCCCCACACCTCCTATTTATTAACCAGTTGGGGTTGGCCCCAAATAATGCGCTCTTGTTTGTAAATGGCGATTCCTGGCTTGGCTCCCTTGGGCTTATAAACGTGCTTGGGTTGGGTGTAAACTATGGGTACTTGCTCACTTTGACGGGCACGACTGTAATATGCAGCGAGGTTGGCTGTAAATTGTAAATCTGCGGATTCGGGCACTGCGCCGGGTTCTAGACGCAATAATACGTGGCTTCCCGGGATTTCTTGGGCGTGGAACCACAAGTCGTAATCCCCAGCCACACGAAAGCTCAAATAATCATTTTGACTGTTGTTGCGACCGATTAATATTTCAAATCCACTGGGAGTTTGGTAACGATGGAAGTTACTAATGGCATCTTTGGAACTGCGCCTGGGATATTCTTGATCGTCTAAGTATTTTTGTTGAATTAACTCTTGATGAATTTCTTCTAGGGTCTGTAAGTCTACTGAGGATTCGTAATTATCTATTTGAGCGATCGCAGCTTCTACTTGTTGTAAATAATCTATTTCCCCCTGCACATCTGTCAAGAGGGGTTTAACCACTTCACGGGCACGTTTGAGCTTTTGATGCTGTTTATACAAGGCTTGGGCGTTTTGCACTGCATTTTTATCAACCTGCAAGGCAATTTTTACGGGTTCCCCAGTTTCAAAGTCTGGTAGGGAAATTTCTGCCATTCCCGGTTGCCATGATTGCAAGTATGCCATTAATAAGTCTGCTTGTTGGCGATATTCGTCTGCTTTTTGGGACTGTTGCAATCTATTGACAAAGGTTTGTTTTTTTACTTCCAACTTTGCCAGCATATTACTCAGTTTTTGGCTCAATTGATGGCGTAGCTGGGAAAATTGTTGTTGGTTGAGCTGATTAATATAGTAGTGGTTAATTAATTCCTGAATATCATCAACTTTTTCTACGGCTTGCCAACCCAGTACATTGTATCCATTGGCTGTGGTTACGGGTTGGAATTTTGACTCTGCTAAGGCTTGTAACCATATTTGCCAATATTGAAATAATTCTTGCCATGCATCCGGTGTTAAGGAATCATTTGTATGGTTGGGATTTATCTGAGCGCAGTGCAGCATGGATTCGAGTAATGCTGGGGAAAGTCCGCGATAATTCTTTAATAATTGCTTCTTGATAGCCCCGGGAACCAAATTTACCCGTTCTTGCCAACTTTGTTGGGATTCTTGCAAACTGGGAATGGGATTAGTCAACTTTGGTGGTTTTTCATAGATTTGCCCAGTTAGTAGGGGACGAACACTAGATTTCTTCTCGTTTACCTGGTGGGCAACGGTAATAATGATATTCTCAGTATCCGTAAGTACCACATTACTATATTTGCCCATAATTTCCACATAGAGGTGATACAGTGCATCTTCCCCTGGACGACGGGCGAATTGCATATCTACAGCACGTTCCCAAGGGGCGATCGCTTCTACGGCAATTAATGCTAAACCACCCAAGGTATGTATCAATTGTTGACTGAAGGTAAAGGTATCTGGTAATCGTGGTGGAGGATCGCCAATGCACATCCTTGCGGCTTGGGGATGCCAGGAAATATCTAACCAACCCCTACCAGCTAAGGTTCGTAGGGCGATGGCAATGGTGTAGCGATCGCGCTGGTATACTTTTTCTAGGCGTGATGGTAGCCAGTGAGCGCGGATATCGCTACAAACTGCGGTGAGGGTTGTGAAGTCAACTGTCTGCAAATCAATTCGTTCTTTTCATGGGCGCTTTGACAGCAGTATAGCTTGATGTGAATAGCACAGGCACATCCATTAATGAAGGATTGGCAAATTCTTTCTCAAATATCCAAGTTGTAGCAATTTTTTGAAAATCCCTATGGAAGGTTGCTGAATGATAATTGCAACTGATTCCATAGGGTGTAGTTTTTATCTACTAATCCGAATTAACCCAATCGGTGGGGTATTTACACTCACTCAAATCCTGTGGATAGTAGGTTTCCAACTAATCCGAATTAACCCAATCGGTGGGGTATAACGGTAGCGGATGGACAAAGCTACAGCTACTCCATGTTTCCAACTAATCCGAATTCACCCAATCGGTGGGGAGTTCGTCTAGGAGCCTTTACCCAGTAAGGATTTTAGCCGCCAAATCGACACCACTCCTAAAATTGTATAACATCCTGTCAAAAAATCGACAAAATACATAGCTTAAACCCTTACTCTGCAAGTAATCGACACCAGTCAACGAAAAATATAGGGTTTGGGCGATTCGGCGGGTGGTGTCGATGGCCATGTTATAAAATCTCCCCGGGGAAGTAAGTATCTCAACTTTTATGCAATACCCTAGAAGGGTATCGCTACACGAGCAAAGACTGCCTTCGCAGTCTATGAAGAAGATTTCTAGCCCACGAAGGTGGGCTTTGTCCGTATAGCCCCAGGCTTTAGCCTGAGGGCTTTTTGAGAAATTAGAACATTCCTACTCCCTTCCCTTCGACCCCTTAATTCTACAGCCAACTCCTCCCCGCTCTTGCAGACTCTTTTGTGCTATATCTTGGGGACTGAAAATCACCTTTTTCACCACCTGCCATTCTTTTACCATCAAAGCCTCGAATTTTTCTTCCTCCTCTTTTGGTCCTCCGTTGGTGATGTAGTAAATCAATCCATCTTTTCCCTCCACAAACTCACCATTACAGAAGTTGTAATGCACATCATTTTCTAATTTCTCTCGTTTTACTTCCATACCTGCTGCTTCTAAGTCTTTAGCTGCTTGTGACTCTAATTCAAATTGCAACTTTAACTTCGCTGCCATTGTCTTCGTCGTCATACAAGGAACCATTTGGGCCATCTCCATCGCCTCTTGAGCCGCCTCGTGGCTGTCGTTAACTACAACCACACCATGGCCGAGAAACAGCATACCCATGTCCAAATGGAATTGTCCCGGCTGCTCCACACAAATCACCTGTTCAATGGTTTCCAAGCCAAAATCCTCGCAGATAATTCCCCTCACATCATACTCATTGAGCTGATAGATATGGGCTGTTGCTGAGATTCCATCTTTACCAATCAGAATCACTGGTTTGCCCGTTGCATCCTCCCCAGCAATTGCATTTCCCCCTTCTATATATGCTCTGATGTGTCCAACTTCCCGTCCCTGGGCTTGGGCTGCACGCTCCCGTTCTACTCCCATTTTGAATGTATTCACCCTAGTTCCTAAGTGAATCCACAGGTGATCTTCCTCTAGGGCTTGTTGTAAATTCTCTGGGTCTATCTTACTTTGCCAGCGATGCCTCCTTCCTTCTGTCATCGCCCATTGCAAAAGTTGATCGTCAAATTGGTGCAACACAGCCACCTGTCCATTTTCCAGGTATTCCACGCTATCCTCTGCCCACTTGGATAAGGGTTCGTGGCTTTCGGTTATGGTGTAATTGAGGGTTTGATATTCGTTTTTTGTCAGTTCTTGTTCGATATCTCCTCTGTCTTTGGTATTAGTCAAAATTTCCACTCGCAAACCCAGTTCCTTGGCGGTTTTGGCAAAGAACCGCAAGTGTTCCATTTCTACCTCGACTGGTTTATCTTCCTTGTCCCTGGTGTAGTTCATGTGCAAAACTCGGGTTCTACCACTAGGGGTCTTCTTTTGTGGAAGTGCCTTTGGTGTATCCACAGTCGGGAGGGTTTCGTGCAACATATCTGGTGAATGCTTCTGGGTTCTGTTTTGCAATTTATCGCGCCCTTTGCATTCCGATCAAGAAATTGGCGTTGCTGATTACAAAGGGTGATTTTGCCCCCCAACCCCCAATTCACCGGGGAGCAAAAATAATTTGAAGTCCCCGCCCCCTAGTACTCCACCAACTTAATTTTGCGGGATGAACCGAATTCTATACCTGTCCTCTCTTCCTCTTCCTTCGCGCTCTTTGCGCCTTTGCGGTTTTATCCTCTACCCCACATTAGTTATGAGGGGTAGGGGAGACGGGGGAGTGTGGGAAGTGTGGGGAGAAAAGAACTTTTTACTAGCTTTGAACGAGCTTGTAAATTCTCTATTTCTAACTAATTTTTCCACTACCAATTAAATACAACAGAGCCATACGTACAGCAACCCCACTGGTAACTTGATTCTGAATCAAACTAAACTCTGGATCATCCATTAAATCAGAACTAATTTCCACTCCCCGGTTGACTGGCCCTGGGTGCAATACCTTGACATGAGATTTACATAGTTGCAACTTTGACCTAGTGATACCAAACAAATGGTGATATTCACGTAAAGAAGGCAATAAATGGGCAGTCATGCGCTCCTTTTGTAAACGCAAAGTCATGACAAAATCTGCACCCTCTAAAGCTGATTCCAGGTTCCAATGGAGAAATAATTTTCCTGGTCTATCCTGGCCACAATCTGCAAATAACTTGGGTAATAAAGTGGGTGGTGCAGCTAAATGTAATTCCGTATCCGTGGCTGTAAGACTCCAAATATTAGAGCGAGCTACCCGAGAATGGAGAATATCCCCCACGATCGCAATTTTTTTCCCTTTTAACAGTTCCAACCGGGGATGACTGGGTTCTAGTAAGGAACAGATAGTAAATAAATCTAGCAATCCTTGGGAAGGGTGTTCGTGCTGTCCGTCCCCAGCATTCAATACACTCACCTTTACCCCTAAACGATCCATCTCTTGGGCGATGGCTTGGGGTACTCCTGCTTGTTTATGGCGTATTACCATGATATCAGTCCCCATGGCCAAATAGGTTTTGGCAGTGTCAAGAATCGTCTCTCCCTTAGTAATAGAAGAGGTGGATGAGGCAAAATTGAGGGTATCTGCAGAAAGACGTTTGGCTGCTATTTCAAAACTACTGCGAGTACGGGTAGATGGCTCAAAAAATAAATTTGCTACCACCTGTCCCTGCAAGGTAGGAACTTTCTTTGTCCGGCGCGATAGCACTTCCCGAAAACTAGCAGCAGTTTGCAGTACTGTATCATATTCAGTTACGGTGAAGTCAGCAAGGGAAAGAATATGGTGACGACTCCAGGTAGTAGCAGGCATAAATTTTGATTTTTTCTGTAAATATGCGATCGCTTATCTATATTTCATGTACATATGCAGACCAAATCATACCATCTGTTATTCCCAGCAATTCTAAATCAATTATATAAAATTACTAAGCCGAGTCGTAGAAAGAGGAAGCCCAAAGAGTGATCTTTGGAATCCCCCGCTACACCGTCCGGTTAGCGGGGGAGGATGTCAAATTGTGTGACATATTCCGTAATTCTATTCTAGATAGAGCAACAATATAAATAGAGACCATCCCCCATTGAGATGACCTCTGGAAAGCCAGCAGAGAGAGGGGGCGAATATAAAGTGTTGAAAAGTTTAATCAGCTTGAGTATTGCAACGACAATTTTGTTGGGTAGTCAAGTAAGTGTTAGTTATGCCCAGCAATTACCCCTATTACTCAGGTATGGAAATAAAATTACTCAGTATAACAATCATCTGTTAATAGCACAAAAAGCGGAAGTTTTCTTTTCCACAGGTGTCAATAAGTTTGAGAAGGGAGACTATCGGGGTGCCATAAAAGATTACACCCAAGCCATCAAAATTAATCCCAACGATGCCCAAACTTACAATAGCCGGGGTTTTGCTCATTTTATTTTGCAGGACTATCGGGGTGCCATAGAAGATTTCACCCAAGCCATCAAAATTAATCCCAACGATGCCAAAATTTACAATAACCGGGGTTTTGCCCATTTTATTTTGAAAGACTATCGGGGTGCCATAAAAGATTTCACCCAAGCCATCAAAATTAATCCCAACTATGCCCAAGCTTACAACAACCGGGGTTTTGCTCATATTAGTTTGCAGGACTATCGGGGTGCCATAGAAGATTTCACCCAAGCCATCAAAATTAATCCCAACGATGCCCAAGCTTACAATAACCGGGGTTTTGCTCATTTTATTTTGCAGGACTATGGGGGTGCCATAAAAGATTACACCCAAGCCATCAAAATTAATCCCAACGATGCCAAAATTTACAATAACCGGGGTTTTGCCCATTTTATTTTGCAGGACTATGGGGATGCCATAAAAGATTACACCCAAGCCATCAAAATTAATCCCAACGATGCCCAAATTTACAGTAACCGGGGTTTTGCCCATTTTATTTTGAAAGACTATGGGGGTGCCATAAAAGATTACACCCAAGCCATCAAAATTAATCCCAACGATGCCAAAATTTACTACAACCGGGGTGTTGCCCGTGGTATTTTGCAGGACTATGGGGATGCCATAAAAGATTACACCCAAGCCATCAAAATTAATCCCAACGATGCCCAAGCTTACAATAACCGGGGTGTTGTCCGTGGTATTTTGCAGGACTATCGGAGTGCCATAGAAGATTACACCCAAGCTATCAAAATTAATCCCAATTTTGCTGGAGCCTACGGAAACCGAGGTAATGCTCGTGGTAAGTTGGGAGATTTGCAGGGTGCTATTAGTGATTTGCACAAAGCTGCTAATTTATTTAAACAGCAACAAAGGGATGCTGATTATCGCAAAGCACTGGAATTGGTGAAAAAATATCAGCAATAGTATTGTGTGATATTTCTATACACTGCAAGTATTGCAGACAACATCAGGGTAGAACAGAGGAGAATTTTCCTCTGTTCTACCTGGTAAACTAACATATGTAATACTTATAATTCTATAATCCTTATACAGCAATCATTTTAGTGGAATCGCAATTCCTTGTAGGTTGGGTGGAGCGAAGCGTAACCCAACATTAAGTTTTGAATTGACAACATATGTTCATCTTTAAAGGATTAATTTTATATGTTACGTTTAATGTGAATTAAGTCTTGAAACTATTGTCATTGCGTTGATAATTCCAAAACCAAGATTACAAGACAACTCTCAAAACTCTTACAGGATAAGAGATGTTTTTAATTCACATCAGACGTATGTTGTAATTTAATATTCTGTGCTTGAAATAATGTTTGTTTGTCTCATATCATGCGTTGGGTTCCACTTCGTTTCACCCAACCTACGAGGGATTGCGATCCCACTAGACCCTATCCAAACTTACGCCGTATTGTACTAGTTGAAAAGCTTCAGTACCTTGTTGCAACAGAAAACCTTGATTGTGCAACGCCAAATAAATAATATTAACGCGGTAAAATATCATCTAATCTGAGTTGAAGGCGAGGTAACAAAGGTGAATGAATTGGTTGATTAAGGCGATATTGTTGCTGGGTATAAGCATCATCAACCAATTGACAAACAGTAAAAGTTGGTTGTTTGGGTTTACCAATAAATGCAGTACCACCCAATCCCCGATAATCAACAATCCAATATTCAGGAATGCCTAAAAGCGCGTATTCTTCAACCTTCCTAGCATAATCAGTTTCCCAATTGCTACTAACAACTTCAACCACTAATTTAACAGAGCGTCCCAAAGTAATTATGGGTTCTCGCTCCCAGAGAGGCTCATTTCCCAGAACAGTTTCATCAAGAACCACAACATCAGGACGACGAGCAGTTGCAGCATCAGCAAGAGGGAAAATTAAGCAAGTACGGGGAATAAACCAGGGAAGTTTTTCGGCAACAAGGTGAATACCTATCTGGGTTGCTGTTTTCCCGCTCACCGTTTCATGGGGACCTGTTGGTTCCATATCTACTAGTTCTCCGTCTGCCAGCTCGTACCGGGGATTATCCCTATACAGAGAAAGGAAATCCTCAAGGGTGAGCATTTTTGGGGAGATAGATGTCATTTAAGCTCATCTCCTAAACAAAACTTTTTTAATTATAGGTAGCCTGAACACCGGAAGTACATAGGTATTGGCATTCTCGTTTGTGTACTCAGGGGGTGACAAGCACCCCAAAACTTTACTCGCAAAAAGCGGTGGTGAGGTAACATTTGTGTGAGATAAATTCATACCTACATTCAGCAACGCCAATCAAACTTCTGATAAAAATATAGGGAAAACCACCTGAAATACACTTCCTTCTGCCAACTTTGATCTTACCGTTATATTTCCCCCCATTCCTTCTACCAGAGTTTTCACAATAGACAAACCCAAACCAGTACCGCCAGCCCGGTTTCTAGCTTCATCTACCCGATAAAATCTTTCAAAAATCCGGGATTGTTGTTGTAAAGGAATACCATAACCGCGATCGCACACTTGCATAATCGCTTGTGTTTCTTGTTGCTTTAATATTACCGTAATTGGCGTACCATCATCGGAATATTTGACTGCATTATCAATTAAATTAAGCAAAATTTGCTTCATATATTGGTAATCTAGTTTGACCTCAATGGGGTTAGCTTCTGCTTGAATATCAATTTGGCGATCGCTATTTTGGTTTGCCATGGCCACAACTTCAACAACTAGGTCGTTAAGTACACAAGGCTGCATCTTATAGTGTAAATTCCCACTGTCAGCCCGTGCTAAATTCAGTAAATCTCCTAGCATTTGGATCGTATTTTCTGCTTCTAAGGTGGCAGTTTGTAAAGCTTCCGTCTGGGTTTCTGTCAAATTTTTTCGTCTTCGCAATACACTTTGTAAATAACCATGTACTATAGTCAAAGGTGTGCGTAATTCGTGGGAAATATTACTCACAAATTGCCGTTCTTTTTCCCAAGATTCCGAAAGACGCATTAACATTTGATTGCAGGTTTGAGCCAATTCTTTAACTTCACTTGGTGCATTTTTAAAATACAATTGTGCCTTGCCTAAATCTTCTGCGGAAATCACTTCCGTCATGTGGCTTAATTGACGCAAGGGTTGTAAAGCACGGCTAATATAAAATGCAATTGCTCCAGAAATAACAATAATTACTAAAATACTAGCAACACTCAAATTTTGTACCATTTCCACAAACATAGTTTGTTCGCGGGTAATGTCATGTGCTACTGATAATTCACCTACCAGTTTGCCTTTAATGTTCAGAGGATTGCTGCATAAAATAAAATAACTTTGATGAATTTTATGTACTTGGGGCGCAACGGGCATTTGAGTGAGGTTAATTAACTTATTTTGAATCGGCTCAGATGCTTGTTGAAAAGAGTCAGATTTAACTAAAATTTGCTTATTTTGATTTTTTATCCATAACAATGTATTACTAGTAGTTAAATTTTTCACGCTCTTTTCCAAGGACTTTTGTAGAGGATACATATCATTGTAAACTTGCACATCCTTGGGTAAACGTTGTGTTAATTCTTTGAGAGTTTGCTTATGACTATCAATTAAAATATGCTGCACTCTCCAAGTAGTCCAAATTGCCAGACTACCTAATCCCATGGCGGAAAGTGCAGCTATAACAATAGTTAAACGAACTCTTAACGAATTAGGATCTACCTTATTTATAATATGCTTGATGTACTTCACTGTGATGGCTTAGGATTAGGTGTAGGACAAGTTTTATTGACAAAATCACACTGATAAACATGGGATTCCTGCCAACTCAAAGGAACTTCTAGTAAGTCTCTGGTGCCGGTGAAACCCTGACCGATAAATAGTAGGAGAGCAACGCAATTTAGTATGGTGTGGATAATACGCCAGCGATGGGATCTATCTTGATAAATTTCTTGGATAATTGCTAAGGAAAAAACCATTAATAGGGCAGCAGTAATACCATAGTAATAGTGGGACCAATACCATTCATCAGTACGACGAAATACTCCATCTTGCAGACCAAGAAATACTAAACCAATACCAGTGAGGGTGGCAAAAACTCCGCGCCATAGCTTTTGTTTTGCCTGGTAAAGAAATACTAATGAACTAATAGTTGCTGCAAACATTAACAATATAAAAATACTCTGGGGAGATAATAACAATTGGTTTTTAATAATATTTTTGCCAATGGGATAAGCTAATCCTACCAAAGTCAAGCCCACCACTGAACCTGTGAGCCACTCTCCCAAACGTCTATGTTCTGGGCCAGACACTGGAGGAATTTTACTTTTACCCTTATTAGCAGTTTGTAAGCGGCGTTGACGGGCTTGCCATGCTAAATTAGCTACATTGCCAATTAATGGAAATACAAAAATAACTGCGATCGCTGGGTGAATTAAACCAAGAAAATCTGTAAGTGCCATAAAATGTCTGTTAATACAACCTGATTCGGTGCAGTAGGATCATACACTGCAAAAACGATTTTTTTTATTGAAAACAAATAAAAATATTTTGACTAAATGGATAGGGGAGCGTAACCAAAGGTAGCGTTAAATTTGCGACACCAGATAGCAACAGATTGATATTGTTTCAAGTTTACACCTTCAGGAATGGCATATTGTTGGGTGCCACTAGTTTTGATTAAAGGGGCAATGCTAGTATAGTCAGCTTCTTTAATGCCGGAAATTGGTAATGTTTTATCCTTGTGTAAAATGACAAATAAATCTGGACCACTGTCAGTCTTGAAACTGGCATCAAATTCTAAGTATGGTTTGCCATTCTTGGTAATTACTTTGACCATCCCCTTAGTAGGATGTTCTCCGTCTTGGAATACACCTGACTTAGAAGCATTATCAGCAGATGGTTTTGGTGCTGCTGTTTTGACTGGAGTCTGGGTTTCTTCTGGTTGTTGAGAAATATTAGCTTGGGAACAACCAAGCATGAGTAAGGCTGTGAGACTGATAATCGTCAAAGATGGTAACTTCATTGGTCTAACATCTGTAAAACTCTATGACTACAGTCTAGGATCTGATAGTGGGTGCAACATTAATGCAGCCTGAGAAGTGGTTAAAAATTTGACTATTTTTTCCGGATTTTTCTCATTTTATTTTAAGGTAGCTCTTGTCAATAAGGGTTACAGCCGATGGAGTGGAAAAACCAGAAAGATTGGCAGTACGAGCAAGAGATGAATCTATTGTATGTCGCATTTACCAGGAGTAAATCTGAGATATTTATTGTTGGAGAGTGCAAATGGTATAAAAGACCAAAGCAGTGTACACAGTAATCAGAATTGGACAATGTAAATCAGGATGAAGAACAATAAGCTTTCTTGTTTGACGCGGGAGCGTATCGCGCTTGATATCTTGTTTTCAATAGAGGTGCTCCCGTGACGAATAGAAGAGGGTAATGCTAGTTAGTTTTTGATTGTGCTTTTGTTGATTTTGTCGTAATAATTATCTATTACGACATGGATAATATCGAATGTTAAACGAGCCAAAAGCAACTACCCTTATAAATTAAACTATTTTCTATAAACTTGTAAATATATATAAAACTACAATAATTCTTGATAATTATGAAACAAAAGAATAGCTTTAGTATAGATACTCCAAGCCCCTTGTGGGTTATATCTCTTTTCGTATCATTAACAGAGGTTGTAACTGGAATAGCGGTAATACAAGCAAGTGGAGCCGTACAAATAGCACTTACAGTTTTTGTAATCGTGTTTCCTCTCCTAATTGCAACAATGTTTTTTCTAACTTTATGGTACAAACCTTATGTGTTTTATCCGCCGAAAGAATTTGGTAAAGATACGACTGTTATTCAATATGTTGAGGCGATGCAGAGAAGGCAAGAACAAAGTATTAAATCTCAAAGAATTGTTATGACGGGTATCAGAGAAGCTATTAACGATGCTTTTTCCTCTCCAGAGATTCTTAATAGTTTTTCTGATTTCATTAATAATCGTGATAAAACCATTAATTTATTGAATAGTGCTGCTCAAATAGTTCAAAAAGATATCAAAAAGTCTTTAAATGAAAAATTTATAAGTATAGATACCAGAGAAATGCTTGGTAATCGAGGCGAACTTAGAATAATGCCATATGAACCTTTACAAGATGTGGGAGAGTTTTTAGATAGTATTTGGTTTGATATAAGACAGATGGGCTATGCATTACCTCCTTATACATATGGAGAGATGTGGGCTTTAAAGGATGCTAATACAGGAAAAGTTTTCTTGAATCTAGGGCGTGATTCAAATTCAAAAGGTGGAAGTTTAGATAAATATAAACCAATAAGTGAGTCTGAGATTGAGCCTGGAATGAGTTTAATTGTTATCTTTCAGTGAATAATTCTAACAAGAATATAGTAATTTCGAGGAATCTAGACGTATGGAGTACGTAACGAGTGTTGAGCGTATTGGGATTTCCAAAGGAGTTCGCCAAGGTTTACTAGAAGCAATTGAACTTGGCTTAGAACTAAAATTTGGTGTGGATGCATTATCACTAATGTCAGAAGTATCCCAAATTGATGATATTGAACAATTACGAGCAATCAAAGAAGGGATAAAAACGGTTACTTCCATCGAAGAATTACAACAAATTTATCAACCAAATGCATAACAGCCGCTTATACTGAGATTTTAGCTGGGTTGCGGTTTGAGGCGTAGGGTGCGTGAGATGCAAAAAGATTTGAACGTAGCAATAAGACTTATAACCTCACGCACCAACTACCGATTGTGATAATTGCGTAAGTCCTGTTATAAACTAAATAAATTTACTTACTATAAAATCCCTCCTAGTACAGGATTTCATAAATTCGTAACGAATTGAGTCTGCCTCTGGCAAGATTTACAGCGGCTTAATAATGCTACGAACTTGTGCGAAATTGTACTTAATTTCTCCTATCTAGGTGATGCTTTAGAAGCACAATAACTTATATACTTCCAATCATTTGTGAGAAGTTAGATCCCCGACTTTTTGGAAAAGTCGGGGATCTGGGCCTCTCGGTGTGGATGCATTATCACTAATGTCAGAAGTATCCCAAATTGATGATATTGAACAATTACGAGCAATCAAAGAAGGGATAAAAACGGTTACTTCCATCAAAGAATTACAACAAATTTATCAACCAAATGCATAACAGCTGCTTATACTGAGATTTTAGCTGGATTGCGGTTTGAAAAAGATTTAATTCGTCAATTGTTAAGGGAGGATATGATGCAAGAATCTGTTATTTACCAAGATATTTTGCAAAAAGGTGAGGAACGGGGAGAGCAAAAAGAAGCTTTAAAATATACCTTACGGCTTTTAAATCGACGCTTCAGTGAAATAGATGCTTCAATAATTGAGCGCGTGCGAGTATTGTCTACGGAACAGCTGGAGGCTTTGGGGGAAGAATTTTTCAGTTTTTCCAATAAATCTGATTTAGAGGCTTGGCTGGAAGAAAATACAAGCAGCTAAATAAATTTCACATCTCTAATCAGCTTTTTAGCCTTAACTGAACCGTATTGCATCATAACAAGTTACTGAACCAGAACACCTCAACGTGTCTGGTTGAATTGCAAACACCTTGTTTACTTGACATACCTCCTCGTCCTAAAGGAGCGAGGATTCCTTGACGCTTCACTGGGTTGTGCTACCTGTGATAGTCTTACCATCCCTCCACGTCCGTTTAGAGTCTCCCAATGCCCTATGGCGACTATATCTCAATTCTACCAGAAAGTCGCCCTACAAGGGCGAGGCTTGTATCCCATTATTTTCGGTCAGCCCTGTAATCAGCTACTCACTACCCCTGAGTCAGACTCAGCTTCTGGATGAACTTCACACACTAATTCATAAAAGGAAGTTGTTGGTGCGTGGGAAAACAAGGGACTCATTTGCTCTAAGATAGCTTGGTAAGCCTCGCTATGATTGGCTTGCATATCTTCTAAATTTTCCCAAAAAATGACAGCGATTCCTTTGTCTGTACCCGGCTCCTGTAGTAAGTAAGCTCCCTTAAACCCATGAGTGTAAGTTGAAACAGCCTGTTCGTAGAGATGCTTGGCTTCTTCAAACTTACCTGGTTTAAATTCTCCCACAGCAACATATGCATATTGATGTTTTAGGAAGTCATGGAAATCGCTCATCATTCTCTCCTTAAACCAAGGGTTGTCATTTCATTTATTAATTATCAGCAATTAGTGTTCATAAAGTAAATATTGTCTGTACAATATTTCATGTCAGCACCATTTTGATGATATTTTGGGCGTTGCTGAATTGAACTATGAATTTATTATTGCTATCTAACGGGAGCCTTCTAAATCCCCATCTATAAAAAAGCAAAGCATCTGCTCATTCCCCCCCCAGTATTGGGGGGTTAGGGCGTGTTTTCAAACTATAACCACAATAAAATTAATGCGATCGTCAACATCGCGGTATAATTTTCTGCAAGCTTTTCGTATCGCGTCGCGATACGGCGAAATTGTTTTATTCGGTTAATAGCACGCTCCACAAGGT
>JASJCX010000083.1 GCA_030065255.1 Calothrix sp. MO_167.B42
GTCCCATTAATTTTGAGTGGCTGTGGCACAGCCATCCTGGCTGTGCAAAATGTTCAGGCAGGGATGCCTGAACCACAAGTCATTATTTTTACCATCATATTTTATGGGATAAGTGGTCTATCGCATTAATTTTGATAGGTAAACCAACTTAAGCGATTTCTCTTCTCCTTCTCTTTCTTCGCGCTCTATCCTGCGGAAAGCCCTCCGGGTTGCGCCAGTTGACGGCAGTTGCTTTATGCCGGGAAACCCGTCCACCGCACTGCCTCCTTTATGCCGGGAAACCCGTCCACCGCTGCGGGCTTACCGCTGTTGCGTCTAATGCGCCTAAAGCCCTACGGGCATGGCGAGAGCTAATGCGGTTCATTAGTCAAATTAAATGAAAACGGTATAATCTACCATGCGACGGCGAACAATTTTTAAACTGGCGGCATTTGGTGCGACAATCGCCACCTGTGGCCATGAAATTCACCATCAAAACCCTTCTACTTACAAGCTACTCGAAAAGGCAGTCAAAGCTGAGGATGCCCGGACGAATGTGAAGAACGTGAAAATCAGCCTCAACTGGACAAAAGTCATAGCCAAATCCACACCCTTGATTTTTGGTTCTAACGATTTCCAGGTAACTGATGTTGAAAATGCCACCAACTCCCAATACCGGCATCTTTTAAAGGAAATCGGTTTTGGTTTAATTCGCATTCATCATGCCCAAATTAGCACACGCTGGACTAACCCCAAGACTAAAACTTGGGATGTTGAGAAAATTAAACAAATCTACCAAGCCTATTCTGGCAGTAAAGCTACCCTGATTCAGAATATTCCTAAATGGCCAAGCTGGATGGCCGTAGATGAAAATGGATTGCTTAAACCAGAGGAATACGAAAACTACGGTAACTTTTGTGCCGAACTGGTAAAAATTATTAACGGTCAACTAAATCACCAGGTTATGTATTGGGAACCCCTGAACGAACAGGATATCCCTTATCATAAAGCCGGTAAATTAGATCAATTGTGGCAGATTTATAACCTTGTGGCCAAAGCTATGAAGGCTCAAGACCCTAGAATTAAAGTTGGTGGTCCAGTACTCACCTGGGATAATTCTGGCAAACTTGCTGCTTTCCTAGAAGCCTGTAGCCCCAATGTGGATTTTATTTCTTGGCATCGTTACGGTAGTGGAAATGCTGGTGACTCCACGTATAAATTAATGTCTTATACTCCAAAATACGCAGAGCAGGTACGGCAGTTTCGTCAGGTGACAGAAAAATACATTCCCGATCGCCATGTACCCTTGCTCCTGGGAGAATATAACATTAACTATTCTTGGCGGTCTGGGGAGAAGCGTCAAAAAAATCACATCGGAGCTGTGTGGTTTGCTTCTACACTCAAACATTTAGCCGAGTCAGGTATTGATATGGCTGCATCCTGGAACCTCAAAGACGGAATTTACGGTCTAATTGACCCCAAAAACCAACCACGATCCGGGGCAGAAGTATTTCGTTTGGCGATTAAATATCTGATTGGGGAAGTGGTAATGACAGATAGCAATGATTACTTGGTGGAAGCAATGGCAGTTAAGCAAGGGAATAATCAGCGATCGCTATTTTTAATTAACAAATCTGCCCAACCTGCTAGTTTGACTATCGATGGTTTAAATAGTATTAAAAACAACCAAGAATTACCGATATTTTACTTAGACAAAAATGGAGTTAAGGAAACCACTATTACCCCAGATTCATTATTGAAATCACCTTTTTCCTTACCTGCTTATTCCCTAGCATTAGTTGTCCTTTAGTCTTGTTGAAGAAAGGACGGGCAGGATGCCCATCCCACGAACATCCCTCTCTCTTCTTATATAGATCGAGCGAGGGACGAGGTAAAGATTTTTGCACTGCAAAAAGCGGTGGTGAGGTTAAATTGTAGATTTTCACCCCGATCCCAAAAAGTAGAATTAACTGTCAAGGGTGTAAAATTTTTTGATACATAAGTTTAGGGCTGCGGAATACAAAATTATTATTGAGCGGGATTAAATGGTAAAGAGGAGTGATGCAAATCAATCAGCAGCTTGCCATCTTTGTTTCTACGGTAACCAAAGGTATATTCGACTTTGGTTTCTTTACCTGTATTGGCATCGGTAAAATAGTAGTTTCCCATTGTTACTGCATCGTTACAACCAAGGCTGATTCCTGCGTTTTCAAACCTGACTTTACTCCAAGGTTGTAGAGCAAATCCTTTGTCTTCTGGAACAATACCTTTAACAAAATAGGAGACTGCTTGCGCTTCTGTTACACGAAATTGCTCCTCTGCTGCTTTTGTGGGTTTAAATAAAACTGTTCCTTCGTCGTAACCGTATAAGTTATCGACAGTATTCGCTGCTAAGGCTTTGTAATTTCCTCTGTTTTTGTATGCTTTTCCAATGGCTACAATCGCTTTACCCCAAGTCTCTTGAGCATCGATCACATCTTGGCGGCTAATACAGTTATTGGCAGTTTTGGTATCTGAATCTTGAGCTAAAGCTGTATTCTCTAAATTAGCAGTCGCAGCTAAAATACTTCCTGTTGTTATTACACCAACCAATGCTGTCAATTTTTTTAATCTCATTCTCAATGTCTGTCCTAGAAAAAACCAACTCAAAATTAGTGTAACTGTTCAAGGATTGGTGGTGGAGTCAAATACGATGTATTTCAAAACTTTTTTAAGTATTGAAGAAAAAATCTATATTACACCGGGCAAATAGACCGATATTAACTATTTATATTAGCTACATTTTTGTATCTTGTAGGACTTATATCATGTCCGCTTGAACACTTATCATTAAAACTCACGCTCCAGGCGCACAGACGCAGAGAGAATAAGAAGTTTTTATCGTAACTAATTAACCGGACATGATATTACGCAACTGGCATATTTTTTGGCGTAGGGTGCGTGAGATGCGAAAATATTTGCACGTAGCAATAAGACTTATAACGTCACGCACCAACTACCGATTGTGACAATTGCGTAAGTCCTGTCTTGATTTGGCGAAGGTATTGTTGGTGATAAAGCGGGCAAGACTTCGGCGTGAGCTCAGACTTAACTTCTCACGAATATTACTGTCCGGATAGTTAGTCTGCATCCCTATAAGCCCCTAACTTTAATATTTGATTTTTGTTGGTGTAGCCTGCGCTGTGCGCTCAGAACTCAGTACACTTTCTGTACCCTGTTCCCTAGTGTGTAGTGCCATAACTCTGCTGTGAGGAGTATGATGTCTTGACACTCTCCTGCCTAAAGGCGAGGAGATTCTTGGTTCAACGAGCCCACTTAGATTAGACCCCTTGCAGCACCTAACCCAGAGGTGGTTCTCTCCTCAAGCGTTAACTTTGGGTATGCCCTACCCTAGTTGCATTGCTGCAAATTTTTGTTTGAGTTAAATACTGTTTGTCTAGTCTCCATGAAGATTTTACCTATTCCGAGGAAGAAACTAGAACTATGGAATAGAACTCCATATCTTCAATTGTCAAGGTGCAGTGTTGAGCCGTTAGGCGACATCGGGTGTTTATACAGGTTAATTACCCTCACCTGTTGGCGTTTACTATATCATGACTGCCCCTAAAGGGGCAATCCGCTCACCTACATCCACCGCCTAAAGTACGATTGAGTATTTTCGCCCAGCTCCAATACTCAATCTCGGTGGTTTTGGTTCGCTCGATTTCTTTATAATCTATTGATACCGAACATCTTAATCTTCTGTCTTGACTGCAAACTTTTCCTTTGAGTGCTTGGCTAAATGTAGCCATACCCATGCCAGAGCTGGTGTGTTTTTTACACCCCACGGTGTAGTAGAAACTCCCCGGTTTATGCCAGTGGGAACCCTGGCAAATGTCAAAACCCTGACTCCAGCTCAGTTAAAAGATACTGGAGCCCAAATGGTACTTTCTAATACTTATCACCTCCATCTCCAGCCGGGGGAAGAAATTGTCGCTGGAGGTGGAGGCTTACATAAATTCATGGGTTGGAATGGCCCTATGCTCACTGATTCTGGTGGATTTCAGGTCTTTAGTTTAAGTGAGATGCGAAAAATTACGGAAGAAGGAGTAACTTTTCGCTCGCCTCACGATGGTCAGATGATTAAATTAACCCCAGAACGCTCCATTGAAATCCAAAATATTTTGGGAGCGGATGTGATCATGGCATTTGACGAGTGTCCGCCCCACACCGCTAGTCGTCAAGAGGTAGAAGCGGCCACAACCCGTACCTATCGTTGGCTAGAACGTTGCATTACAGCCCATAAACGGCAGGATCAAGCTTTATTTGGTATTGTTCAAGGAGGTATGCACCTAGATTTACGTTCCCAGGCTGCGGCGGATTTGAGTCAATTAGATTTACCTGGATACGCCATTGGGGGAGTGAGTGTGGGGGAAGAACCAGAATTGATCCATAAAATTGTGCAAAATACCGCTCCCCTATTACCCCCAGAAAAGCCACGCTATTTGATGGGAGTGGGAACTTATAAGGAGATGGTAATGGCGATCGCTTCTGGTGTGGATATATTTGACTGTGTGATTCCCACCCGTTGGGCAAGACATGGTACAGCTATGGTGAAAGGGGAACGATGGAACTTAAAAAACGCTCAATTCCGCCAAGACTTCACCCCTCTAGATCCAGACTGTCCTTGCTATACCTGCCAAAATTTTACCCGTGCTTACATTTCTCACCTAGTCCGCGCCCAAGAAATTTTAGCCTATACCCTATTAAGTATCCACAACATCACCGAACTGATTCACTTTACCCAAAAAATCAGAAAAGCAATTTTGAGCGATCGCTTGACTACGGAATTTGCCCATTGGTTGGATTGAGAAAATATTGAGGAAATTAGTAATAACTAACAACTAACCGAACCATGTTAAGATATTTCTCAATTATGAAAACTGTGTTGAATAGGTAGATTTAAACGAACATGGAAGCAGCACTGTTGTTAGCAAAGTTACCCGAAGCTTACCAAATTTTCGATCCTTTGGTAGATGTTTTACCAATTATCCCCTTGTTTTTCTTGTTGTTGGCTTTTGTTTGGCAAGCAGCAGTTGGTTTTAGGTAAAACTAATCGATCGCTTTCAATGAAAATAAAACAAGATTGTACCAGACAATTTGTTTATTTTTTTGACGACAGGCTCAATGCCTGTCTTATTTTTTGACACCATAGATAATGGATCTACATCAAAATTAATAACTTTTAATATTTTGTAAAAATAACTATAATGTAAGTCAGTTTTTCTATTTACTTGCCATACTTGTGGCTGTCGATAGCTAAACTATTTCTTGGGATGTGGCAAGGGTTTTTGAATTTTCCTCCCAACCCATACCCTTGTAATGTCAATATCTAGGCTAGAAACTCGCTTACACAATACAATGGGGCATTAACTTATGAGTAATATCAAATTCGTCAATGTAAATAAAGAGGTAGTAGCGTCTACTGGTGCCAATTTGCGACAAAAAGCCATAGAAAATGGCATTGATATTTATAAAATGTGGGCCAAAATGACGAATTGTAGCGGTTGTGGGCAGTGTGGAACCTGCGCCGTAGAAATTGTTGAAGGTATGGAAAATCTCTCTCCACTCACAGCAGCAGAGAAAAGTTTACTAAAGAAAAAACCAGATAATTTTCGTCTTGCTTGCCAAACCTTGGTTAATGGTCCTGTAAGTGTAATAGTCAAGCCTTAAAGGTATTTATACCTTGAATATGCTGGTACTTCTGAGCCGGACGAAATTTGCCATGACACTGGCTTAGATAGTGGTATCCTAAAATTGTTGAGAAGAAATTAAGAGAGGCGTTCTTGGCATGCAAGTTAATGATTTAGGGTTTGTAGCTAGTCTACTATTTGTACTAGTCCCAGCTGTTTTTTTAATCCTTCTTTACACTGTGACTGCTAGCCGCGAAGGAAAGCAAGATTAATAACAATTCGTATATAAAATAAAGACCCCTTACACTTTTAGTGTTGGGGGTTTTTATTTCAGGTTTCTATAGCCCCAGGCTGTAGCCTGTTAGTGAAGCTCCCACGAAGTGCAAGGCTTTTCAATAATTGAGATTTGAGATGCTTCCATTTATAGCACTTATTCTCTATTCTCTGTTGCGCCTGGAGCGCCTAGAGCGTGAGCTTTAATGATAAGTGAAAAATACGTAGGGTGCTGTATAGCCCTCCGGGCATGGCGGGAGCTAGAGCGAAACGTAAAGCACCATCATGTTAGGCTTTGGTGCGTTACGACTTACGTCTAACACACCCTACAAATACTCATTACTCATTACTCATTACTCATTACTTATTACTTATTACTCATTACTCATTACTTATTACTCATTACTTATTAAAGCTACCCTAATGTTCTTACCAGCATTACGGGACAAGTTGCATTCACGCGCACATAATCAGATAGGGAAGCGCCTATAAGTCTGTCTATATCTACTAAATTCTTGGCAATTGAAGGACGGCGATCGGGAGAGCCTAAAAGCAATAAATCAACGTTCTTTTCATCTGCTAAACGACAAATTTCCTCCCCTGCTTTACCGCTACTGGTAATGCAACTATATTGAACTCCTTGCTTTTTAATTTGACTAATAGCATCAGCGAAAACGGGATTTTCTTCTGCGTTGTTACCAGAAGTTTCCGAGCTTTTCCCAGTTACATTTTTGGCTACATTAGCTAAAAGAAGTTCGCCACCCTTAATATCTCGAAGCAAGAATAAAGCCATATTTAAGCAATTTTTTGCTACATCAGACTTATCTATCGCCACCATAATGCGGTTAATTCTTTTGACATAAATGTCATCTTTCACCAACAACATAGGGCGAGAAGATAATTGAAAAACATACTGGCTAACCGAATTTTGTAAAATAGATTGCAATCGTTTCAGACCGCGAGATCCCATGATAATCAAATTTGCATCTATTTCATCAGCAACCTGGGAAACTATTAACTTTGGATCTCCTTCGCGCAAAATTGAAGAAACATTGGCGGGATCTAAATTTAAATACTGAATGGCATTAGCTAGGATTTTTCCCCCTTCTTCCCATTTTGCTGTCATTAAGTCAGAGGAGTTTTGTTTGGGAACTACGTGTAAAACACTGATTTTGGCTCCTTTGAGGGATGGCACATCTGCCAACATTTTCATCATTTCTTCGGCATGACCAAGCCCTGAAACTGCTAATAAAATTTTGTTTATCATCTGAACCTTCGATTGTGTTAATTGCTATAGTTCTTGCTGTTATAGTTTAGCGATTTTAATGGTACCAAATAAAATGGTTCCATAATCCTATAATATTTTTTCTGGGTTCCCCTCAACTTTGAATTAATTAATAAAATTGTGGTGCGATCGCTCGATATACATCATAAAATATACGTTTATTTTATGGTATATATCTCCTATCAATAATAAATGGTTATAATCAAGTCAAATCTATGGTTTTAACTAGGATTTAAATTAAGCACTTTTAATTTTAGTACTTATTCTTACCCATTTATGCAATTAACAATAATAAATTTTATGATTTTTAATTTAGATTAACTATTTTTAATTAAAGAAATATAACACTTACTATCAAATTGCTAACGTGAAAAGTTAGATCCCCGACTTTTCAAAAAAGTCGGGGATCTGAGCCTTTGCATTTTTACAAATCAAATAGGATTGCTATATGGGATTACTATTTGATTTTTGCACTAATTTTGATTTTGGATATCCCGCAAAAAACGCAATCTATCAGTTAAATTTTTTACAGTCTCTGTTTGAGAATTACTAGAACTGCTTTTCCTTTGGGGACAACGTAGACCCAATAATTTTTTCTGGGAGATGGACTTTAAGCCTACCTGTGTTAGGGTTTTTTGCCATCGAGTTGATAGTTTTTGGTTGCGTATATTACAAGCACGCAAATCGGCTAAGGTAGCCAGAAAATCAAACCACAGGCCTTCTCGGGAATAGATGGAAAGGCGATCGCTTTGACTTAATTTTGGCAATTTATTAGCTAGGTTTCGATTTAGTTGCACCCTTTGTACCCAGCCATAGCTAGTGATTACAGAGTTAGGGGAGGTATCTTGAAGATTACAAATAATGGATACAGACCACAGATAATTTCCTTTGATTGCTAAAGGAGCTACTCTGCCATCTTTGGGTAAGCTAAAACTACTGATCCCACCTTGGGGAATGGGTTGAAAATTTCTTCTATATATTAGTGTACGCCGGCGGAGTTGCCGATCCATTTTGTAGAGGGAAAAGCGTACTTGTTGGGCTTTATTATTTGGTGCGTACCAAAAAAACCGGGGATAAGCAGCAGTGGTTAAACCCACATTAGTTTTTGGTAGTAACAACGCTAATACAGGCACTTTCCCAGAAATACAAATCTCTCCTGGTCTTCTGGTTCCCCCACTTTCTCGTCTTCCTGGTCGATCCAATTTAGGAATTTTTACCTGTTTTAATGATGTTTGGGATAATGTTTGGGCATCAGCAATCAAGGGGAAGCTAGATAATACCAGACTAAATGCCAGTAATTTCCATTGCTTACCCCATATATATTTAATTGGTAATCTAATTTGCATAAATATTCAATGCGTTGACATTCCCCACCCATGGATGGATGGATGGGGATTCTTGTTTCAAACAGAGAACCAAATCATCGGACAAGTCGAGATGCTCAGATTACTTTACCAGAATTTGACATTCTCCCCACGCCTATAAGGCTGGGGATTCCAAGAATTACTCCGTAACCAGAGGGTGAAAGCCCCTGACTTTCAAGAAACACATTCGGTAGGGGCACGGCACCAGTAAGATAATTGGCGTTGCTGATTATAGCACTACGTTTTCGGGTTAGGACATTTTTCTGTCAACTGTCAACTGTCAACCGTCAACTGTCAACTGTCAACTGTCAACTGTCAACCGTCAACTGTCAACTGTCAACCGCCAACCATCAACCGTCAACTGTAACCAAGCCATTGTGCTTCAGTAGAGGTTTAGTAATGGGTTCTCGTCCCCGGAAGGATTGAAATACTTCCATGGGATGCTGACTACCACCAAGAGCTAGGATAGTTTCTCGGTAACGTTTACCAGTAGCTTGAATTGCCTGCTCATTTTCTAACCCAGCTTCCTCAAAAGCTGCAAAAGCATCAGCACTAAGAACTTCAGCCCATTTGTAGCTATAGTAACCAGCCGCATATCCACCAGCAAAAATATGCCCAAACGCACACAAGAAAGAGTCTTCTGGTAGTGGTGGTAAAACAGTTGTGGTTTTAGCAATGCGATCGCGCACATCTTTGGCAGTTTCCTCACCACTGGGACGGTAGCGGTGATGTAGCTCTATATCCACCAAGCTAAAATGTAATTGTCGTAGCATGGCGCTACCACTCATGTAATTCTTGGCTGCTAACAACTTTTGGTAATAATGTTCGGGTAAGGTTTCCCCTGTTTGGTAATGTTTAGCCATTCCCATTAAAGTGGGTCGGTCGTAGCACCAATTTTCCATAAATTGGCTCGGTAATTCTACTGCATCCCATTCCACATTATTTATACCTGCTGCCCCCACATAGTTAACCTTAGTCAGCATATGCTGTAAACCATGCCCAAATTCATGGAACAGGGTTTCCACCTCCGAGAAAGTCATTAAACTTGGTTTGTCATCCACTGGGGGAGTTTGGTTACAAGTCAAATAAGCCACAGGTAGCTGGGTGGCTGTTTCTAACTGGCGACGGTTGATACAGGTATCCATCCATGCACCACCGCGTTTTTCCGCAGGACGACTGTAAGCATCGAGGAAAAAGTAAGCTAGAGCATTTCCCGTTTCGTCATTAATTTGGAAATAACCCACATCTTCGTGCCACACAGGGGCTTGTCCATCTGCGGGGGTAACAGTCAGACCAAATACGCGGTGGACTAATCCAAATAAGCCATCCAGGACTTGGGGAAGGGGGAAATAGGGACGTAATTCTTCTTGGGTAAAGGCAAACTTTTCTTCCCGTTGACGTTCCGCCCAAAAGCTAATATCCCAGTGTTTGAGATCATTAGCCTCTGCTGCACCCTTAGAGGCTGCAAAAGCCTTAAGTTCTGCTAATTCCTCGACAGCAGCATCATAACTCGCAATCCGCAGTTCCTCTAACAACTTCTCCACTGATTCCACATTGGGAGCCATTTTACTGGCAAGGCTAATTTCTGCATAGGTTTGATAACCAAGTAAATCCGCCATTTCTTGCCGTATTGACAAAATACGCTCAATTAATGGATTATTGTCCAGTTCTCCACGGGTAGCACGGCTAATAAAGGCTTTATACAGTTTTTCTCGCAAATCCCGACGGGTGCTGTGCTGCATAAAAGGAACATAACTGGGGTAGTCCAAAGTGATTCGCCAAGGACCATTTTCTGGTGTAGCATTTTCTGCCCCCTTTTCCCTTGCTGCTTGGGCAGTTAAACTCAGTAAGCTCAGTGGTAATCCTGCTACTTCTTCTTTCTGTGTCAAAGTAATACTAAAAGCCTTCGTCGCATCTAGGACGTGGTTGGAGAAATTAGTAGAAAGCTCCGCCAGTTCCATTTGCATAGCATTAAAACGTTCCTTGGCTTCACCCTGTAAACCCACACCAGCCAGTTTTGCATCCCGGATAGCAGCTTCTACAATTCGCTTTTGTGCTGGTTCTAAAGTATTCCAGTCATCCCCACCACGGAGTGCCTCCAAGGCATGATATATTGGCTGACTTTGACTGAGTTTATTGATAAACTGCACCACTTGGGGTTGTACGGTTTGATGAGCTAACCGCAGTTCTGGGCTATTTTTGACACCCATCAAATGGTTAATAACTCCCCAACTCCAATAAAGGCGTTCGGTAATATCCTCTAAAGGTGCAACTAAACCGTTCCAGGTAGGTTCTACATTGGTTTCTAAATGAATTAGTTTTTTGTTTAGTTCCTCTAACAACTGGTTCATAGCAGGAACAACATGTTCTGGTTCAATTTTCGTAAATAGGGGTAAGCCAGAACCTTGGAGCAAAGGATTATTTGATATGACGGCGTTTGCACTCATAGTTTAGTGTGAGTCAGGAATAAAACGAGAATTTTTCTTTCTATATTTCCACTGTAACGTTTGCCTAGGTACTCATTGCCTAGAACACCGATTCAGTCATGCCAAAATCCCTGTTTAGGTGAGATGAGGGAGACAGGGGAAGGCAAAAAAGCTTACTATTTATTTCTTCATTCTTCCCACACTCCCCACACCTCCCACACTCCCCACACTCCCCTCTCCCTCCCAATAAATGATTCTTCTCGATTACACCAATTGATGCTCTAGGGGATAGGTGAAAATAACCGTACTGTTAACATTTATATGCCATTAGTCTCTCAGCAAGCATTTGGGGATTTGCATACCGCTAATTTTGATCGCTCAAATAGGGTTTATAATAGGTGCAGAGAATTAGCTTCTATGTCATTGTATAGAAGAGAGTAAATTCGACGAGCATTTTTGTTTGTATTATTGGCAGGACTTTCCCTTTTAATATTTACAAACTTTTCTCCGAAATTTAAATCTCTACACATTAATAATTTTGGAGATAATTTATGTCAATTTATGTAGGCAATCTCTCTTACGAAGTTACCCAAGAGGATTTGAGCGAGGTTTTTGCAGAATACGGCACTGTCAAGCGCGTTCAACTGCCTACCGACCGGGAAACAGGACGATTACGCGGCTTTGGATTTGTGGAAATGGAAACTGAAGCTGAAGAAACAGCTGCCATCGAAGCCCTTGATGGTGCTGAATGGATGGGCCGCGATATCAAAGTTAACAAGGCCAAGCCCAGAGAAGACAGAGGTTCTGGTGGTAATCGAGGAGGATACGGTGGAGGTGGTGGTAGACGTAACCGTTACTAAAGTTTTAAAATTTTAAACTTCATCTCAACTATTAAATTCAGACAATCAGTCTATTTTTTTCTAAAATAGCAAAGTTAACTAGGGTAGCTCTTTTAAAGGTGAGTTTGTGGTGCACTAACTATCAACTCCCTTTTGTGTAAAAGTTTGGCACAGATATTGTTTAGTAGGAGAAATAATGACCCAAATAGTAGTAGGCGAAAATGAATACATTGATTCAGCCTTACGTCGATTTAAACGAGAGGTATCCAAGGCGGGCATTTTTCAAGATATGAGGAAGCATCGTCACTTTGAAACACCTATAGAAAAACGCAAGCGCAAAGAAATTGCTAAACATAGGCAGAGTAAAAGACGTTTTCGCAGTTGAGTTCTAGAAATTAACTCAAAATTCAACGGAAGTGTGAAAGCCCCTAGCTGAAAGTGAGGGGATAATAAACCATAGGGCAGGGTTTAACCTGCCCTATTGTGTTTTATGGGCTGTAGGTAAGCGATATGGCGCTACGCGCAAGTAATAAGTAATAAGTAATAAGTAATAAGTAATAAGTTTACTGCTCATAGGTTTGAGCCTGTAACAATGTCTTATACCATTTCTCCATGAAATTACACTTAATATAAATTCATGCATCGGATTTAGTGAAGTATAAACTTTCCCTTAGGGTAGATACAAAGATGCATTATTAAGTGCATTGTTACAGAGAATTGGTATTAACGTGCCTTCGTAGTGCTATAAATTACAATCAACTTTCAAGAAACCTATGAATCAAATCACGGAGCAGGGATCAAAAAATCATCCATCGTCACAAGCAGGAAATCATATTCTCAAATGGATTGGTGTTTTGTTGCTGGTTTATTTTTTGATTGCAGCAGTGGGAATAATTGGTTCGGGCTTTAAATCCGCAACTGGGGAGAACGCTGAAGAACTTTTTGCATTTGCAACTAATCCCTTCTTCGGATTGATTGTTGGTACTTTAGCTACAGCACTGATTCAATCTTCAAGTACGGTAACATCAATTATCGTGGGTTTGGTTGCAGGGGGATTACCTGTGGCGACTGCTATCCCCATGGTAATGGGGGCAAATATCGGTACAACCATTACTAATACAATAGTCAGTCTGGGACATATTGGGGATCGAGAAGAATTTAAGCGAGCTTTTGCTGCTGCTACCATACATGATTTTTTTAATCTGATTGGTGTTGTTATTTTTTTACCCTTAGAAATTATATTTCATCCCCTAGAACGAATGGGGTTATTTTTGGCACAAGGGTTAGTTGGTGGTAGTTCCTTGAGTATGGAGGATTTTAATCTTGTCAAAGCTTCCACCCAACCAGTTATCAGTAGTTTCCAAAGAATAACTCATGTTCTTCGGGCTCCATTGGATGGTATTGCCTTAATCATAGTTGGAGTTGTTCTCATTTTTTTGACTATTGTCTTGATTGGAAAACTCCTTAAAGTCTTAATGGTTGGGCGTGCAAAGGAAATTTTACATACAGCAATTAGTCGAGGAGGCCCTATTGCGGGAATAGCAGCAGGTACCCTGATAACAATACTTGTGCAATCTTCCTCCACTACCACCAGTCTTATGGTTCCTTTAGCTGGTTCGGGGGTATTTGAATTATCCCAAATTTATCCTTTTACTTTAGGAGCGAATATTGGTACTTGCATTACCGCTTTATTGGCAGCAACTGCTATATCTGGGAAGGAAGCAGTACCAGCCTTGGAAATTGCTATGGTTCATATGCTTTACAATTTTTCGGCCGTTGTGGTTATTTATGGTATCCCATTTTTATATCGATTACCTTTGATTGGTGCTCAGAAATTGGCTGATGTGGCTAGCAAGCGTAAGTATTTAGCTTTTGCTTATATTGTGGGCGTATTCTTTGTCATTCCAGCCATCCTTTTAGGTTTTTCCAGATTGAATGGGAATATAGGAATCCGGTTTGATTTTTAAACAAAATTAGTATCTGTAGCGTGCTTCATGACTTTAGATCCTTGACTTTTTTAAAAAGTCGGGGATCTGAGCCTCTCCATTTTTACAAATCAAATAGTAATCCTATATATGGGTCTTTATTAATATTTCCCAGGAGTAATTTATTTTTTGGTGTTTGTTTATTTTGGTGTTTGTTTATATGCGACAATAAACATCATGCACATAACCATATATTAACAGTGGAATCAAATTTGAAAAGTGTTGTTTTCTTGAATATTTCAGATAGCTGAAATTCACATTATGGGGCGAAATATTTGCTATCAAAAATTATTTAGACTAGGTTTTATATTTTGTTTCCAGAGAATATTCAAGTTAAAATGGCAATCGATCAATATTTTGCTATCTCTGCAATCCCAACATAAATATTGCTAGTTATTTCTCCAAAATGCTTAAAAATATGAAATTTTTCAGATCGACTTAGAACAAATTTCCATGCTTCGGTATTTACGGAACTTTATCTTAATTTTATAGTTTCTTTATGAAAACTTTAATAAATAGCCTTATTCCCTCAGTATTTATAACGGTATTCTGGCAGAGAGGAGAGAAAATTTTGAAAAAACATTAACTATTAAGTAAGGAATTTTTGCAGCAGTGATACCACTATTAACGGATGTTTTACCTCCTGTTCCGGCGGTAGTCAGGCCGATGGAAAAAAATGCCAATTCATCTATCGCTAGAGATAAAGATGGAATTTTGATTTCCCTCGGAAATCGCCAACTGAAAGTTGCTATGGCACCAAAAAGGTCAAAGAGGAAATCTTTGGGTCGTAAATCAAGTAGAGCATTATCGAGAAAACTAAGAAAATATTCTTCCCGCCGTCGCAGATCTAGGAGAGTATCCTACCGTCGTCGCAGAGCCAGAAGAGTATCCTACCGTCGTAGATCCAGGAGAGTATCCTATCGTCGTCGTAGATCCAGGAGAGTATCCTACCGTCGTCGCAGAACCAGGAGAGTATCCTATCGTCGTCGCAGAGCCAGGAGAGTATCTTACCGTCGTCGTTATAGAAGACCATCATTACGCCAGAGATTAAGAAGATATTCTGCCCGTCGTCGCTCGGGAAGGTTTTATAATCCCTTACCAGGGAGAGTTGTAACAGGGAGATATGGATATAGAAGGTATCCTAGACGAGGTATGCATTATGGTGTCGATCTAACCGCTCCTCGCGGAACTCCGATTAAACCTTCTAGCTCCGGTGTTGTCTCTTATGCAGGCTATCAAGGGGGATATGGAAAGACTGTTGTGATTCAACACGGAAATGGAATTTCTACTAAATATGCCCATATGAGCAGAATTTTAGTGGGAAGGGGTAGATCTGTAAGTAGAGGTACGACCATAGGAACAGTTGGTTCCACTGGTTTTAGTACTGGGCCCCATTTACATTTTGAATTCAAGGTTAATAATTATCCTGTGAATCCGTATCGGTATGTTCGCGGGTTCTAATGGTGGTAAATCTCGATTGAGACTGGGGTCTTATGTACTTGATGAGCTTGAACTTTTTTCGTCGTCCTGTTAACTTATTGACCGATGATAGGGGGAGAATAGAACCGATGAAGCGATGGCTAACTAAACAACCCCAAATCCAATTTCTCAATACTAACAACTGGTTACGAAAACCGGGGAGAGTCAACAGGTGTACTGCTAACCATAGTAACCAAGCTATAACACCTGTGAGTTGCAACTGACCCAAGTCTAAGACTCCATTGTAGCGTCCTAGAATTACCATATTGCCCATGTGTCGATAGCGCATGGGCAATAGCTTTTTGTGTTGGATTTGGCGAATAATATTGTTAGCTGCTATTTTCCCTTGCTGTATGGCTACGGGGGCTGACATTGGCATTCCTGCTAAGGAAGCAAGATCCCCAACAACATATACCTGAGGATGTTGGGGAACTTGTAATGTTGGTAGTACAGTTACCCGTCCATTATTATCTGTGGGTAATCCCCATGTTCTAGCTAAGGGGTTCCCAGTAACTCCTCCAGTCCAGATTGTTGTCTTGGTGGGTATGACAGTAGAATCTTGCAGATACACTGCTTCAGATGTTACATGGCTGACACGCGATCGCAGTAGTACTTGTACTCCCATTTTTTCTAGTTGCAACTTGAGATAAGTACACAATCGTCTGGATAGTTGAGGAACTAGACTATCTCCAGCTTGCAAAAGTATGACTCTTACCTGACTCAAATCCAAGGTGGGATAATTTTTAGCAAAAGCTGCAATCATCTCTATCATAGAAGCTGCAAGCTCTACACCAGTGGCTCCACCACCAATTATCGTAAATGTTAGCAATTGTTGACACAAAGATGGATTTACTGATAATGTCCCCTGTTCTAAACAACCGATAATCTGATTACGTAAATTTACTGCCTGGTCGAGTTTTTTTAAAGGCAAAGTATATTCTCTGGCTCCTGGTATGCCTAAAAGTTTAGAATCGCTACCTGTGGCAATAATCAGAAAATCATAGGGAATAAAATACTCATCAGTTTGAATGCATTTACTACTAAGATCGACTTGCTTAACATTTGCAGTTATAAACCGCACATTTTTTATATGCTTTACCATATTGTGTATGGGGCAAGCAATCAGTTGTGGTTCTATTTCCTTGGTAGCTACCTGATGCAACAGGGGAGAGGAAGTGTAATAGTTTTCACGATTTAACAGCAATACATCTAATTGAGCATTAGCTAATGCTCTCACTGCTGATAACCCCCCAAAACCACCTCCAATAATTACTACCTGCTGACGTGACATTAATTACACCAATATAAAATTTTGATTATTATGCCACCAGATTAATTGAGGGTTTGTAATTTAGACAACCCAGAAATCTCTAGTCTTTGTTAATTCCCTGGCTATACATGTATGGCGCTACGCCCTAGGGAATAGGGAACAGGGAACAGCATATTATCGAAGGGTTTGTTGGACTTATAAATGTCCGCACCCTAATTCCACGATGCTGTAAGCAATAGATGTTACATATTTATTATATGTAAAAACACTACAAAAATATATATTACGGCAGTGTGATTTTTTTATTACTTGTCTGTATTTACACTGTATACTAATTGCTAATAGGTGGAGCTAAAGGAACTCTTCTGTTTCCTCCCCCACCAATAGTTTTAGGTGTATTGTTATCAACAATATACATGGCTTGGAATAGGCTCATAAAATCATCATAAAATTTTCCGCTTCTACCAGTAAATTTATAACCATAAGTGGAATAAAACTCTTCCAATACACCTTTTTCCACGGCAAAGTAATGTGCATCCCAGGCTGCATCATCAACAATATAAGCGCCATAGTCTTGTAAAGCATGAAATAATTTCTTACCAGCTGGTGTCTGGAGCTTGAGGCTACTTTCAGTTACCTTTGGTGGAATTGCAAGTAATGAACCTTGTACCAGGGCGGGATTCTTACCATGATACCTTTTAGCTGCATAGTTATCAGCACGATCTGCCGGCCAACGATACCCAGGCAGGGACTGGGAATAATAAAGATATTTTTCGGAAAAAATTAGAATTTTTAAAGCGTGGCGAATAGGTTCATTGTTAGTCAGTTCACCTTTACGAATAGAACCACCAATGGAAGAAAGTCCAGAGCCAAAATGTGCGCCACCTATGCCATCTCCGTAAATATCACTATCTGGAAAATAACGCCAGCCATAAATTGCACCACCAGATTGACAGCGAGTCAGAGGTGCTATTTGCACTAAAGTTTTATCATTTGGCATGAGAAAAGCCGATACATTATTAGGTGTGCTGCGCGGCTTAATTGTGGCATCGGGAATAATTAAATCATCCGGAATTGGCAGGGAAATACCCATGGATTTAGTCTTTTTATCTGCACAACGCTTAGTCCATGAGCCAGGAGCATATACTGGACGCAAAGGATCGTCAGATTTCAACTTGTAAAAATATTCCTCATCGCCCCCAGCATATCCTGCTTTGCCAATATTAGCCTGAATGTAACGGGCACCTGAACCAATGGGTAAATTCCAAATAGATGTAGATGCAAAAGGCCAAAGAAATTTATCCCTGGTTGTAGGGAATTTCTTTTGTATGGAGGCTTGATTGGGAGTAGCTAGAGTAACCTGTGAAGAATTTTGCTTTGATGATGGAGAAGCAATATTGGTGGGAATTGTAGTTTTAGTAAACTTGCCATTGTCTTTGATGATTTTTTTCAAAGCATTAAGCCATGTTTTAGCCATAGCTCGGTTACCCTTATCATTGAGATGTAAACCATCTGAAGACAGACCAGATAAGGGAACTGCTGAGAACATATCAACAAAGTGGACTTTTTTGCCTTCGGCTTGTTTTCTTTTAACTAATCCGGAAATCTGAACATTAAGTGAACT
>JASJCX010000084.1 GCA_030065255.1 Calothrix sp. MO_167.B42
TGCTTCTATCTGTTAATTTGGGTTGATTTGTACGCACATACCAACTACCACCAAATATTGTCCCAATAGTAGTTAAATCACCTTGGCTTGTGGTGCTGTTGTTATTTCCAGAAATATTGATATTTTGTCCAATATTGGAAATATTAAATATGGGTGGGTTAACTTTGGGTAATCCATCTAAGATTACTGGTTGTTCTTGTTGATTATTACCTTGTTTTTGCATACCCAACCAAGGAGGATTAAAAACAACGGCATATTTAACAATATCAAATTCTGTGGGTACTCCAAGATTATTTTTGATTTCTGCAACAGATAGAACTAATCCTAATTCGGGGTCAGTTTTTAACTCTTGGGGATTTATACGTTTGACTAAGCCGGGGGAGCGTAATTCTATTTGACCATCTTCTAAGACTGTTTTCGTAATTTTTAAAGCGGAAATTACATCATCAAAAGGTAGCAGCCAATTATCAAAATTGACTGCTTTATTCCCATCTTCAAATCCCCGGATTAAGACAGATTCGTTAACATTACGTTTATCTAGATTAAATCCTATAGGCAGGATGGTAAATTGATTTTTATTTTCTTCAGTTTGTTTTGCAGAGGTATCTGTTGTTTTTTGATTATTTTTATTCGGTGGAATTGGAGAGAATTCTGGGTTTGTAACTTCCTGAGTAATTTTTAATTTTTCCTGAGAACAGAGAACATTTTCTCTATCAATACTTGATTTTTTTGCTGACGTATATATATAATGTTGACAAGGTAAATTCTGTAATATTTCAATTGTAAGTGTGGTAAGAATATAGGGATAAATCATTAAGAATAATTATCGTGAACAGAATTAACATTCTGTTGCCATAAGTACCTTTTCAATAAGGGGCTGTGCCCTTTGCATACCAATTCTTCGGCGTTGCTGAATACTGGGGGAAAACTGATAACTGATAACTGAAAGGGCACGGCACTAGTAAGATAATTGTATATATTGAAAGATGTGGATGCCGTGCCCCTACCGGATTTGTTGATTCTCAGAAACCGGATTGATTGCGAACATTGGCTGATAAAACCATAATTTTTCGTTGATAAATCCGGTTTTTCTGTGCTGATTAAGAATGCTGCAAAATATGACCTAAAAAACTATCGTTTTCTATTTCCTGTTTGTTCTTTTGGTTTATTGGCAGTAGCAGCTTGTTCTGGAGAGATAGTAAAATCTACCTGAAAGGGTAATTTAGTTTTTTTATCACTCCCAATCAAATTTCCAGATACTTGATAACTTCCCGCAGATACTTGTTTATCAGTATTAGGAAATGGGATGAGGATATATCGTTTTCCTTCAGCAATCACAGTGGTATTACTGATTTCTCCTGTTCCTAATTTCGTCTCTCCCTGTTTCACTGTCCATTCTGCTTGGGGACGTGCGGAAGCATTACCACTATTACTGACTAAAATTTGAATCTTCTTATTTTGGGGGTTGAAACTAGCACTTTTTACCATCAGGCTAGAAGATATTTTTCCACGACGGACATAAACAGGAATACCAAAACGAGGTTTAATAGATACAGTTTTGCCTGCTTGTTGTTTAATTTCCTCCAGGCTTTCTGTAAATATCACCGCCCGATATTCTCCATCTTTCATGCTAGGAAGCAAGCGAGTATTCATCCTAATTTGTCGTGTTTGTCCCGGTTGAATTACCAATTCACGAGGGGAAAAAATTAAATAGGGGGTTAAATCATTAGGGCTAGACTCTACGGCTTTAAAGCCATTCTCAGTATAGGTAAAAGGTTGGGCATAAACACGGGCACGGTAAACTTTATCGCCTGTATTTGTCAAGTCTATAATTCCCCTTGCTTGACCTTTATTTGCTTGTGCTTCAATTAGTATAGGGGAAACCTGAACCTGTGCTTGAGCGATACCTGCAAATAGTACTAATGTGGATAAGGCACAACCACTTAAATAAGAGATAAATTTATGAGTTTGCTTGAACATTTGCAATAACACTTAATTCTATAGATTCAGTTTTAAACCTCATCCATGTTGGAACCTGGAGTTTGTCATTGCGACGTAAGGAAGCAATCCCAAAGTCCTGTTATAAAACTACGATTCTCAAGGTAGACGAGGTTTATTTGTCGCATATTTTGCATGTTCCCAATCAGGGTAAGGTGGGCAGTGAGTGCCCACCCTACTGTTGTGGTACAGGCATCTTGCCTGTTTTGGGCGGGTTGCCCACCCAAAATGCGCCAAGTATTTATGGTGGTGGGTTAGGACAAATGTCTATTACGCACCCTTGTATATTAAGAAAAGTCCAATTAGTTTGGAGCAGCAGTCATGCTGATGGTGTAACTATAGTCACCTGCGGGTAATCCGGTTGAACTAGGAGTATTTGTGTCAACGTATAGAGAAAAATTATAATATAGAGATCCGGTGTTGTAGGTGTGAGAAGATGTATTATTAGGCATCTCACCATTCGCCCAAAGCGTTTGATAGTTTGAACCATCTGTCACTGAGAAGTATTCTGCATAATATTCTGGTAGTTCACGGGCTGTAGCAACAGTATCAGACTCAGTCACATCATCGACTGTGATATTTACCTGACCCCCGTGGTTACAGGAAACATCGAAACTTCCCTCCCACCAGAGTTCATTAGTCGTACCATCACCCTTACCATAAACATCTGGTGCACTGTTGCTGTAGCTAGCTTGATCGAAATTACAACTTGGTGGAACAGTACCATTTAAATCTAGGGTTGTGGAACCTGCAAAAGATGCACCAGCACCACTAACAACACCAGCAACAGCAACAACAGAAGCGATTAAAGAATTGCGGATTAGTTTTTTCATTACTTGTTTCTCTTTGTATTTTCTTGAGGATTCGTGATTTAAAGATTCCTTTGTTAAAATGCTTTAAACCTTGGTTCGTTTACAACCTTGCTTGATTGGTTGTATCAAGCATGACTCAGTGTTTAGCCAGATGTCAGTCGGGAAAGTCAGCTAAAAAAGTCGGAAAAGTCGGGGATTGTGTAAGTGGGCAAATTTTTGCTTAACCTAGCTAGCTGAAAAATAAGTTACAGTAGGACGGGCGCTGCCTACCTTAACCTTATTGAGAAATTGCTCAGATATGTGTTAATAAAGTATTTGAGAAAGTGGAACGATTAAAAAATTTTCCACGTTCAGGGCGCATAGTACCAGAAATTAATCAAGATTAATGTTAGAGAGATGATTTTGGGAAGCTATCAGATAGTTGATTTATTTATTGAATAATAATTAAGTAACTATTTTGATAATTTTCCCTGGTTCCTGGTTACTGAAGGCTTCTGAATTATCAAATAATATCTATGACTATTGAAGAAACACTGAAATTTATAGACTCTTCCCTTCAGAATAAAACAGGTAAACAATTAACTACCCTAGAAACAGAGATTATCCTTGCAGCTTGGGAAAATCGCACATATAACAACGTTGCTGACAAATTATACTTGAGTGTGGGATATATTAAGGATATGGCTTCCAAATTATGGCAATTCCTTTCAGAGATACTAGACGAAAAGATTACTAAAACTAACTTGCGCCGGTTGCTGGAAAAATATAATATTGCTGATATTACCTACTCCCTCCCGAATAATATTGAAGATGTCAGCAATCTAAATCTAAATTTAAAGGAATATACATTACAACTACAGCAGGAAATTGAGGAACTGAGGCAAACTAAAGAAATTCTCTACCAATCTCGCGCTTTTCTCACCAGTGTTCTAAATTCTTCCGTGGATGGAATTGCAGCTATGCAAACAGTGAGAAATACTTCCACCGGAGAGATAATTGATTTTCGTTTTTTGGTAGCTAATCCTGTAATTTCTCAAATATTTAGTAGCACAAAGGAAGAACTTATTGATAAGTTGTTACTGAAGTCTCTGATCGATAAAATTTCTTCAACATTATTTAATTCACTGGTGCAGGTGGTAGAAACGGGAGAAGCATTCAATCAAGAATTATATTATGAAGATAGTCAAATTCAGAAATGGTATCACATAATTGCTGTAAAATTAGGAGATGGGATTTCTCTAACTATCCGTGATATTAGTAAATGTAAGCTTGTAGAATTAGAATTAATCCGCCAATCCCGTGTCGATGCTTTAACTAATATTCCTAATCGTCGCTGTTTTGATGAATATTTAAATCAGGAATGGCAGCGATATAAAAGAGAACAAAAACCTATATCTTTAATTTTATGCGATATAGATAATTTTTCATATTATAACTATTTTTATAGTCACCAAATCGGAGATAATTGTTTAATAAAAATCGCTCAAGCTATTAATAATTGTGCAAAGCGGGCCGTGGATTTAGTTGCCCGCTATGGGGGAGACGAGTTTGCCGTTATTTTACCCAATACCGACGCTAACGGAGCACTACATATGGAGGAATTAATACGTAGTCAAATAGCAAATTTAAAGATTCCCCACGAACAATCACAAGCAGGTCAACATATAACCGTGAGTTCCGGTATTGCTACGATGATTCCCACAGGGAATACAAATGTAGAAAGTTTAATGATGGCTGCTGATAAGGCGCTTTATCAAGCAAAGAAACAGAGGGACAATTGTATAGTTGTATTTTATGGGTAGAGTGGGCAAATACTTGTCTACCTGGAGCATCAATATTAATATTGGGAACTACTGGAATAAATCAGACTAATTTGACAATTGGTATTGTTGATGCATTCACTACAATTCCACGGGATGCTTAATATCGGGACTTAAACAAAAATTATGCCCAAACAAAGCCAAAACTTGCTTTGTAAGCAACAAATACGTCACGATTGTGGTCAAGCCATTTTATAAAGCGATAAGATATAGCAGTACGAAATGCTTCTAATGCTTCAGGAAAAGTGTCTAAAGGTTTATTTGCCCACTGTCGTCTTAATCCTCCAGTAAGCTTATGCCAAAGGATAAAAGTATAAGCACAGAATACTAATATAAAATGTCTTGTTAAACTCTTTTTCTCGCGAACTTGGTATTCTTTTAATCCTAACCAGCCTTTAGCTTCTCGATAAAAAACTTCGACCCAATTTCTTTGGGAGTAAGTATCAACAAACCATTGAGATGTCGCTATAACTGGGTCAACATTAGTGATAAAATAATCAATATCATCAGCTTCGTCGAAGGATGGAGCATTCATTACGATAGCTATTTTTCTGTTGTCTTCTAAGCGAGATATTTTTACTTCTACAGTTGCAACCCAAACCTTTCTGGGTTTTTCTAAATTGATTTCAATTTCAGTAAAACTCTCTTGTGGTAATGACTTTGCTAAAACATCTAGTCTTATTTCATCGCTATTTTCTAGTTCTTTAACAACTCTTACTTTTCTATTCTTCGCTAATCCTCCTAAATACTTTAATTGTCTGTTTTCCAACTCCAAAAGAAAACTAGTATTGTTCCCGTACCCCGAGTCTATTATTACTATCCCAGGTTTGTATCCTTTATCTAAACTTTTATCAATTAAGTTCAATGCTATGTCTGGCTTTTTCTTAAAATCGGAATCCTTTCTTCCATCTGGTAAAGACTGGGCGTGTTGATATAATTCTATGTCTAAAGGTAAGCTTTTCTTTCCATCGTAAAGATGAGTTGTCACAACTACATTTCCATTGTCAGTTTTACCAATTTCTCCGATGTATTGGCGACCTACTCCCGCAGTGAAATTTCCACTTTTTCTATGTCCACTGTCATCTATAATTAAACTAAATCCTCTATTTATTTTAGTCTGGCTACATTTATTCATTATTTCTAAACGACGCTCATTTATTTTGACTGCTGACCAAGTTGATTCGGTTAAAAAATGGTGTAATTTATGGTAAGTTACACCTACTGCGTCAGAAGCCATCTTATATATATTTTTTCGCTCACTTTCTCCCAATAATCCCCCTATATAGTTTCTAAACTCTCTTTTTTGTGCTTTAGTCCTGAGCAAATCGTCGAAGCGTTTGCACCATTTATCAAAACAGGGAGGCATAGCTGAGGGAGTAGTTTCTCTCATAGTCGGGAGCCTTTATCAAAGCGATGTAAAAACCTTACTCAGTAAATATTTTAACCTATTTTCGCACTTATAACTGTTTAAGTCCCGATATATTAAATGTGCAACACTCATTTTTAAATTCACATTTTGCACCATAATATTATTGAACGTCAAATTGTAACTCCCCAGCTGAACCAATCCAAAATTAATATGAGTTATTACATCTCCCCCCGTTTTGAAGAGAAGCTTGCCGTTTTTATCACCAAAAATTATCTTAATATTCCCAATATGCGAGTTCCCTTAATATTAGGAATTCATGGACGTAAAGGTGAAGGTAAATCATTTCAATGTGAGTTAGTAATGGAAAAAATGGGTGTGGAAGTCACTCATATATCCGGGGGAGAATTGGAAAGTCCGGATGCAGGAGATCCCGCTCGTTTATTACGATTGCGCTATCGGGAAACCGCCGAATTAATCAAAGTGCGCGGCCAAATGTGCGTCATTATGATTAATGATTTGGATGCAGGGGCGGGACGTTTTGATCAAGGTACTCAGTATACGGTGAATACCCAGTTGGTAAATGCCACACTGATGAATATTGCCGATAATCCTACCAATGTGCAACTTCCTGGAAGTTACGACGCTACACCTTTACATCGTGTCCCCATTATTGCCACTGGGAATGATTTTTCTACCCTCTATGCACCATTAATTAGGGATGGGCGCATGGAAAAATATTATTGGCAACCAAACAGAGATGACAAGACGGGTATTGTTGGTGGTATTTTTAGTGAAGATGGGCTGTCATCCCAGGAAGTGGAGCGATTACTTGAGACTTTTCCTCACCAAGCTATTGACTTTTTTAGTGCTTTGCGATCGCGCATTTATGACGAACAAATCCGCGACTTTATTTACGAAGTTGGTTTAGAACGCATATCTCAACGGGTGGTTAAAAGTTTGGCAGGATTACCAGAATTTAGACGACCTGATTTTAGCTTATCTCACCTGATAGAAATAGGTAACCTAATCGTTGCCGAGCAGCAGCAAGTTGATAATAATCGCTTGGTTGTTGAATATAATCGCGTCTTAAATTTTCCCCAGCACAATACATCTACTAATAAAGCTCCTACCAATGAAGAGTTACCAATTAGCCAGCCATCAACCAATGGCTCTGCAAAACACCACCATCACTCACCCCTCACCCTGGAAACCCAAGCACAGGTTAGGGAATTACTGGCCAATGGTTATAAAATAGGCGTTGAACACGTAGATGAACGACGTTTTCGCACAGGTTCCTGGCAAAGTTGCAATGTGGGCACAATTGACGCAGAATCAGATGCTATATCTACCTTGGAAAGATGCTTGACAGAATATAATGACGAGTATATAAGGTTAGTAGGAATAGATACCAAGGCAAAGCGGCGAGTTGTGGAACAGATTATTCAACGACCAAATTGAATGATTGCATTCTCCACAAATTCATTCATGTATTGAGATGTGAATTTTAACAAAAAATACAGGCTATAACTTTTTGTTGCAAACTACTCAACACCCATCGGAGAGTAGGCGTTTTATGTCATGATTGCAAAGTGAAATAACTATGCTTTAACAAATAGGGAATCTTTCATGGCTCTCCGTCTAGGTGATACAGTACCCAACTTTACCCAAGCCTCTAGTACAGGCGAAATTAATTTTTATGATTGGGCCGGTGACAGCTGGGTAGTGCTGTTCTCCCACCCCGCAGACTATACACCTGTTTGCACAACGGAATTAGGTACCGTTGCTAAACTAAAACCAGAATTTGACAAACGTAACGTTAAATGCATTGCCCTTAGTGTTGATGACGTAGATTCCCACATGGGATGGATTGGTGATATTGAGGAAACCCAAAGTACAAAGCTCAACTATCCAATTTTGGCAGATCCGGATCGTAAGGTTTCCGATCTGTATGATATGATTCACCCCAATGCCAACGCTAAGGTGACGGTAAGAACAGTTTTTATCATCGATCCGAATAGAAAATTACGTCTGACTTTAACCTATCCTCCTAGTACCGGACGTAACTTTGATGAAATTTTGCGGGTAATTGACTCTCTACAGTTGACTGATGACTATAGTGTTGCCACACCAGCAGATTGGCAAGATGGCGATGATTGTGTAATTGTTCCTACACTTAAAGATCCTGAGGAGCTGAAGCAGAAGTTTCCCAAAGGCTTTGAAGTTGTTAAGCCCTACTTAAGAATGACTCCTCAACCCAATAAGTAATATCAAATCCGATAGCATCAATATTTATAGCAATCCTATTTGATTTGCAAAAATGGAGAGGCTCAGATCCCCGACTTTTTTGAAAAGTCGGGGATCTAACTTTTCACTACTTTTATCTATCTCGTGTATAGTGGCTTTTGACCTGAGTATTATTATATATCTCAGTTTTTTTGTGTTTGAATTGAAGGTATCGATCTATTTTGCCAAATAGAGGAAATCCTTTTCCAAGAAGAATTGGGATACGAGTGATAATCATTTCATCAATCAGATCTTCTTGAAGGAAACTTTGTATTACACTACCGCCATCAATATATAAATTCTCATATCCTTGTTGATTTAATTGATTGGTTAGCTTCTTTATGTCCCCACTAATTATTTCAGCTTTATCAATAATGTGTTCGGGAAGCTTTGTTAGACTATTGCTTAGTAAAAAAACAGGTTTATCATAGGGCCATTTACCGAAAGTTAAAACCTTCTCAAAGGTTTTTCGTCCCATGACTATGGCATCTATACTATTTATAAACTCAGCATATCCATAATCGGTTTGTTCCGGATTAGGGGATGTTTCTAGCCAATCTAATTCCCCATTACTTGTAGCAATAAACCCATCTAAGCTTGTTGCTATATACACATAATTTGCCATTGAATTTTCTCCAGAGGAACTTCAAGTCAAAATCAATTTGGGCAATGCTCACCCTAGGAAATGATAGGGGTTACAGGCAATAATTTTCGTAATAGTTTTTCCATACAAGCGATCGCTCGTTCATTTTTTGTATATTTTGTTGCATACTATATGATATAATTCGCACTGCTAAAGATAGTCATGACAACAAGCCGGGAAAAGCTGCGGAATTTTCTTGCTCAAGATGTGCGGGAACTATTGACAAAACCAATTAATGCGACGGAAACAGGCGCAGAGGTATCTAAAACTGGCTTGGAATTAGCTGTGGCTCTAGGTTTGCTTGGCTCTCCCCTCGCCCCTGGCGGAGTCGCCATCGCTGGACTTTCTTGTGTGGGTTTGGCGACTAAGGGAGTTAGATTTTATTTGCAGAAAATAAATGAGCAGCCGACTTTAGCAGAATGTGTGGTGTTAGTATCTCGGCTAGCTTATTTGGAAGGTTTAGAAGCAATAGTTAGTACGATAAAAGATGAAGATTCATTCCATAAAATTTCCAATTTACAGGTTCCTCAGGAGTTACAACAAAGGACAAACGATTTACAACTGACTGATAATGAAGCTAGAAAAGCTATTACCTGTTTTCGAGAAACAAAGTTAGCAGATGAATTTAATAGACATTTATCATTTTGCTTAAAAGTAGCAGGAATAGATACACAATTAGCAGAAATCATCACCCAGCGAGTTTGTTGGAATACCCAGCGATACATGAATCAAGCTTTGGCTGAGGCGGGAGATACTGTCAAATCTTTGTCAGGGATATTTAGGGATGGTTATCGCCAAGAGTTAGAAAAATATCAAAGTATTGATAATTATTTAAATAATGACATTGCCAGAAAACCCCAAGAAACAGTCTTTGTAGAAGAGTTTACTTTTGCAGATATTTATGTACCTTTAGAAGCCCAACCTTTAAATCAAAATGGTGATGAAGATAAAAATCAGCAACCTGTTGATTTAGAGAATTGGATTAAAGAATTAATTTGCAACCCAAATAAACAAGATAAAGTTATATTCATTCAAGGAGATCCAGGGCGTGGTAAGAGTATTTCCTGTAGGATGTTTGCTGATTGGGTAAGGCGGAATTTATACCCAATTTGGATTCCGGTTTTAATTCGCTTGCGGGATATTGCAACCATTGAAAAACAGTTTGAAAATACTTTGAAAGCAGTAGTTGATAGAGATTTTGCGAAAAATGATCTTGCTTGGTTAAATGATAAAAACACCCGCTACCTATTTTTATTAGATGGTTTTGATGAATTATTAATGGAAGGAAGAACCAGTGGTGGTTTAGAAGAATTTCTCACCCAGGTAGGAAAGTTTCAGGAAAGTTGTCACAGAAACTCAGAAAAATCTCATCGGGTATTGATTACAGGGCGGACTTTGGCATTACAAAGCATCGAAAGAAAAATGCCAGTCAATCTGGAAAGGGTCAAAATCCTGCCGATGAATGGGGAAATCCAACAGCAGTGGTTTCGTCAATGGGAGGCGCAAGTTGGTAAGGAAAAAACCATCGCTTTCCAGCAGTTTTTGGATGAGAAGAACTGTCCCGAAAGAGTACGGGAGCTGGCACAAGAACCATTATTACTGTATTTGTTAGCAGCAATGCATCGGGATGGTGAATTAACGGCTGAAATGTTTACTGGGAGTAGCAGAACTCAAGCCAAAATTTTGATTTATCAAAAATCTTTGGAATGGGTATTAACAAAACAACGTCCTCAATGGTTACAGCAAGAGATAACGGAACAAGATAGCGAAGATTTACGGCGCATTCTCATGGAAGCAGGTTTATGTGTCATGCAATCTGGTGGGGAATGTGCGCCCATGTCAATGATTGAAGCACGTCTCCAAGGAGATGAAACAGCAAAGGAATTTTTGTCAGCAGCAAGGGAACGTATTGGTCAAGATACTCTCAAGAATGCTTTAGCCGCTTTTTATCTCCAACCAGGAAGACAAACGGGTTCGGTAGAGTTTAATCATAAAAGTTTTAGTGAGTTTTTATTCGCTGAACGTCTTACGGAAAGTTTGTCAAGTTGGACAGAACCGGGAAGAAAAGGAAGAGGTTTTAACATCCAACAAGAACAAATGGATTGGGAAGTTTATGACTTGCTGGGTTATGGGGGATTAACACCAGAAGTGGTGGAATATCTGATGAGTTTAGTTGTAGTAAATGATGAATTTCGACCGATTTCACTTTTTCAACGGTTAGAAGACTTTTATCAACGCTGGTGTGCAGGAGAGTTTATTGATGCTTATACAGAAACTTTACCCCAGAAAAAATCACGACAGTTACACGAACAAAAGATTGAATTAGGGCAGCGACAAGTTGATATTTATGTTGGTTTAAATGTGATGATTTTATTGTTGGAGTTAAATCGTTATGGGCAGTCAAGAAGTGATTTGAAGAAAGAGATTATTTTTTATCCTTCAGGTCAACCAGAAAAAGGTAGACTTACAAATCAATTACTTCGCGTCATTAACTACAGTGATGTTGTTGGAATAAGAACTTTTAATCAGCTAGTGAAGCAATATCTAAGTGGTGCCTACCTCGGCGGTGCCTACCTCAGGGATGCCTACCTCAATGGTGCCTACCTCAGCGGTGCCTATCTCAGGGATGTCGAATTCAGGGGTGGCGACCTCAGTGGTGGCGACCTCAGGGGTGTCAACCTCAGTGGTGGCGACCTCAGTGGTGGCGACCTCAGGGATGCCGACCTCAGGGGTGGCGACCTCAGGGATGCTGAACTCAGCCGTGCCGACTTCAGCTGTGCCTACCTCAGCCATGCCGACCTCAGGAGTGCCGAACTCAGCCATTCTCACCTCAGGGGTGCCTACCTCAAGAGTGCCGATCTCAGCCATGCTTACCTCAGTCATGCCGACCTCGAGGGTGCCAACCTCAGCCATACTTACCTCAGCTATGCTTACCTCAGCCATGCTAACCTCAGCGGTGCCAACTTCATGAGTGCCGACCTAAGCTATGCTGACCTCATGAGTGCCGACCTAAGCTATGCTGACCTCATGAGTGCTGACCTCAGCTGTGCCGACCTCAGTCATGCCGACCTCAGTCATGCCAACCTCATGAGTGCTGACCTCAGCCATGTTGACCTCAGGGGTGCTAAAGAACTAACTCTACAACAAGTCAAATCTGCTAGGAATTGGAAAAAGGCAAAATATGACGAAGATTTCCGTACCAAACTAGGCTTACCACCAAATACCTAAAGCCGTATTGTTGAATTGGAGTATGAATTTGAATTTTCGCCATGATGAAACAACAATTCTTTGCGCCTTTGCGCCTTTGCGTGAGACACATATGATGATTATCTGGACGGGAAGAGAAAGAGCGATCGCAATTCCACATCACTTGTATAAACCTTCCGCTTCTTATTTTTGATCCAGTTGAGGAGACTATTATTCAATGGATAGATTAGATGATTATCGCCAGCTCATTCAAGACATTTTAACTGACCATGGGAAAGTGCCCTATAAGTATGGAGATATTAAATTTGAGACAGTTTTTGACACAGTGAGCGATCGCTATCTGCTGATGATTTTAGGTCGTGAAAATAAACGTTATCACCATGGTTGTCTTATTCATGTTGATATTATTAATGGAAAACTATGGATTCAACGAGATGGTACTGAAATTGGGGTAGCTAACGAATTCGTAGAAGCAGGTGTGCCAAAAGATAAAATAGTTTTGGGGTTTAAGTCACCTGAACGTAGAAAAGATACAGAATTCGCAGTTGCATAGTTGTCCAGTAGAGTCCGAACGCTTTAGCCCCCTAAATCCCCTGCCCCCGTGACCCCCAATTCTGGGGGTACCTGGGGGTACCTGGGGGACTTGCAAAACTCTTGTTCCCCCAAGATTGGGGGTTAGGGGGCGTTTCGTGAGGGCTTGGCTAAAAGCGATCGCATTAGTGGTGGGCATTTAGATCCCCGACTTTTACAGAAAAGTCGGGGATCTGTTACCTCTCGCGCAGAACAGGGAAAGACGAAATAATCACTCCTTCCCTCTGGGCGGGGAAACCCCGCCCCTACTCGGCCCAAGCAATTAACCTAGGTTCATAGGGATTCGCCATGTATTTATTTTTTGGTAATACCCGTAAAGATAAACCCTGGAAACCAGAGGTAGTATAGGTGATATCAACAGTGTAAATACTTAACCCCTGTGTATCTTCACCTTGGTAATCCATCACCGTTGCCACAGCATTCACAATATCACCATTGCTATCGATCGCACCTTGATAGATTTCCACCTGCACGTCATTGTTAGTTAAAGTCGCCAGGTCTAAGGTTGCTTTAACGTTAACGGTTTGATTAACTTCAATATCCGTGCCTAGGGAAACATCAATGTCTTTGATTTTGATGCTATACCAATGGTCGTTCAGATTGGCTTTCCAAGCTGCTAATTCCTTAGCTGGGGCATACTGATCTTTAGTCAGGGTATAATAGCGATCGCTTGCCGGGAAATATGCCCTTTGAGCGTACTCTGCCAACATCCGTGAGGTATTAAAGAAGGGACAATTCAAGCGAATGGCGTTTTTCATTTTCGCAATCCAATGCCTGGGTAAACCATCCTCATCGCGATCGTAAAATAGGGGCACAACCTCTTTTTCTAGTAAATCATAAAGGGCGTTTGCCTCCACCTCATCTTGATAATTGGGGTCATCATAAATCTCCCCATGTCCAATGGCCCAACCAGTACTCACATAATCGGCTTCATCCCACCAACCATCTAACACACTGACATTGGGTAAGCCATTCATCGCTGCTTTCATCCCACTGGTACCGGAAGCTTCCCGGGGACGACGGGGGGTATTTAGCCAAATATCACAACCAGCCACCATCAACCGGGAGATATGAATGTCATAGTTGGGCACAAATACCACTTGCTTTTCTAAACCCTGTTCCCGGATAAAGTGATTGATATCGCGGATTAGTTCCTTCCCAGGAATATCTTTGGGGTGTGCCTTACCCGCAATCACAAATTGCACTTTGCGGTGTTTGTCTGCCAACAAAATTTTCCGAATGCGCTGCAAATCCCGCATCCATAGGGTTGCCCGCTTATAGGTAGCGAAACGTCGGGCAAAACCAATGGTGAAAGCATAGGGATCCAGGACTTCTTGGGCTTGGGCAATGTCAGAAGCAGAACCACCGCGATCGCGCAAGTGTTTGACTAAATGATCCCGCACGTACAATACCATATCTAGGCGACAGCGTTCGTGGTTGCGCCACAATTCTTCATCGGGAATGGAATCCATGCGCTCCCACAAAGGACTATCTAATGGTGCTGAGGACCAATTGGGTCCTAAATAGCGATCGTACAACTCTTGGGTAGATTTAGCTACACAACTGCGAGCATGAACCCCGTTGGTAATTGCCTTAATGGGCACTTCCTGGACGGGTACATTTTGCCATAAACCCTTAAACATTTGTCGGGAAACTGAACCGTGTAACTGTGCCACACCATTGGAAAATCCCGCCATTTTCAGGGCCAATACCGCCATACTAAAAGGTGCCGATAAATCCCCAGTATTTTCCCTTCCCAATGCCAAAAAATGGTCTTTGTGGAAATCAAAAATATCTATATAATGTCCCAGATAATACAAAACCTTATCTGGGGGAAACAAGTCAATCCCTGCGGGTACTGGGGTATGGGTGGTAAAGATATTTGTAGAAGCCACAACCTGCCTAGCATCGGCATAATTCAGCCCTTCTTCCTGAATCAAAATGCGGATACGCTCTAGGGCAGAAAAAGCAGCGTGGCCTTCATTCATGTGGTAGGCAGTGACATTATATCCCAGGGCCTTCAACATCCTTACCCCACCTACACCCAGCATAATTTCCTGGTGTATACGCATATCCGTATCACCGCCGTAAAGTTGATCGGTGATATCGTGGTCGTAAGTATTGTTAGGCTCAATATTGGTATCTAACATATACAGTGGCACCTTACCCACCTGTACCCGCCATACCCTGGCATATACTACCCGTCCTGGGTAATCAACCCCAATCCGTAACTCCGAACCATCTGGATTGCGCTCCAGATGCAAAGTCATATTGTAAAAATCATTAATCGGGTAGCGTTCCTGTTGCCAGCCATCCACATTGAGATATTGAGCAAAATAGCCCTGCTGGTAAAGTAACCCCACACCCACCAGTGGTAAACCCAAATCGCTAGAAGATTTTAGATGATCCCCAGCTAATACACCTAAACCACCAGAATAGATGGGTAAACAATCCGTAAGTCCAAACTCCGCCGAAAAATAGGCATAACATTCATTTTCATGGTCGGGGCGTTGTTTTTGATACCAAGTACGTTCGTTCAGGTATTCCTCTAACTGTATGAGCGATCGATCCATTTGTGCTAAAAAGCCGTCATCTTCCACAACTTCCATCAACCGGGTTTGGCTAATAGTGCCCAGCATTAACACCGGGTTATGATGGCTAGATTCCCACAAATCCGGATCTAAGCGACGAAATAAGTCCTTTGTTTCGACATTCCAATCCCAATGTAAATTGTATGCCAGCTTGCGTAATGGTTCCAGCCGTTGAGGCAAGGAAGGAGAAACATTGAAAGTACGAATGGGTTGCATAAGTTAGGAAAACTCCATACCTGTCTAGCTACGGTTATTGTTGACCATATTGGGTCGATATTGTCAATTTTTTGTACTTTATTTTTGATGTTTTCCTGACTAAAGCCGAGGAGAGCCTCAAAATTCAGGGGCTTGATACTGATTACTGTTTGGTTATAAAGAAGTAGGGGAGCATTTTCATGGCTAGTGGTCTGTCCCATTAGTTTTGATGGGTTGTGGCACAGCCATCTTGGCTGTGAAATGTTCAGGCAGGGATGCCTGAACCACAAGTGATTATTTTTACCATCATATTTTATGGGACAAAGCACTAGTGCTCCACCACATTAGTTATGAGGAGTTGTGGCACAGCCATCCTGGCTGTGCAATAGTCAGGCAGGGATGCCTAGACCCACAAGTAATGGTTTTGACCATCATATTTTATGGGACAGACCACTAGTGCTTCATCACATAAGTTATGGAGGGAAGCATTCGGGTCCTCTTTAGAGGACTTTTGCTATTAGACACCGGACTTGTAGTCCCTGGCGGATTTGATATACACCCAACAAAATTAATGTGGTAGAGCACTAGATGGAAGTCGTGAAGTAGATATTTGATTACTGTTGCAACTCCTTAATTTTCGGTCATGGTTCCTTAATATTCAGTTCTTGAAACGCTTCCGAGTTAGGTTCTAATGTTAAATTGCCAGCAGATTTGCCATTTACCAACAGCTGGTATTCACCCTGTGACAATCCCTCTAAATAATACACCCCAGCACCATTAGTTACAGAAAATTGCCGCTTCACCCCATCCTCGTGTATGGCTTCTACCCTTGCGCCTGCAACTGCTTTACCTTGAGTATCCTCAACAATTCCTGAGCGAGTGTAAGATTTAATTAATGCTATCTGTACAGGGGTGTAACTCCCAGGAACAATATTCACGGCTAAAGCTTCAGTTGCAGCTTTCCAGTCAGTGGGAAAACCAGATGGATCGAGATCGAGGCGATAAGTTCCTGGTGGGAGACGCACACTAATGCGATCGCTTTGAATATCTGGTTGTAATGATTTAATGGATTTGTTATTAATGGCAATTAGTAACTCTGGGTTATTGGTATAGACCTTTTCACCTGCATCGCGCTTACCATTATGATTACGGTCAAAAAATGGTTGAATTAATAAACCGCCTTGGGTGCGGAAGTAGTTAGAACGGCGATCGCCTGGGCGAATACCCCTTTGCAAGTTCAAGCTGGAAACTAAATCAATGCTAAAGGTTGCTTGATCGGAAGTTAAGGACACACCTTGATAACGTCCTCGCAACATCATACCTGGGAATATGGTGGTTCCTAAGGAAGCAACTATACCATTTCCCCGGGAACCAATCCCATAACTCAGTTGTGTTTCCCACAGATAATTACCATCATTTGATCTGGTTGAGGAACGATAACGCCAACCTAAGGTGAGTAAATTATCACTGCTATTTTGACTGCGGGTTTCATAATTTAAAAGTAAGGAATTACCAGAGTTGAATGATTGCTGGGGAGAGAATTTGTAAGTCAGTTCGGAAAAAGTTCCAACTTCGTTACCCCGCTGGGTTAATTCTAATGGGCCCAAACGTTGGAGCAAATTCCAACGGAAGCGATTTTTAGTATCCAGGCTAGCACGGGCAAAGGTAAAGGCATTTTGGCTGCTCAAGTTAATTTGTAATCCCCCTGCGGTAGCATCACTACTAGAGGCATTAGCAAATAAACTCAAGCCACGAAACATATTCCAATTGACATTAAAACGACTGGTAAGCAAATCCCTGGTAAATGCCACATTAAACTGGGGGGATGGATCGTAGCGAATATCTGCAATTACATCTAATTCATTGCCCCCCAGAGCAGAAACTGCTACTTGCAAAGGGAAATTTGTCGGAGCATAAAATACTTCTGCCAATCCTTGGAAAGATTTATCGTACACTCCCCCTACACCTACCGTCAGATTCGACGACAAACCCCAACGTCCAGAAATTCCCCCCTGGAAATCTGCAAAATTGCCCAGCAGATTGGAACTTCCAGAAAATTCTCGTCGCCAACCACCAGAGACTACCCAAGCCGAAGCTCCAGCAGGAATTTGTCCTGGTACAGTGGAAAAATTTGCCTCTCGCACTTCCGGTTGTGCTGTCAGTAGTCCTTTGGGATAAAGTAAAACCCGGTAGTTGCTACTCAACAATTGCCGATCGCTCTTGATATTTTCAAAGCGGTAAATACCAGAGGAATCGACCAAAACTTCCGCAATAATCCGATCGCCAAAACCTGGTGTGAGTCTGACTAAAGTACCGGGTTCCGCTCTACCAGTAACAGTGCGTCCAATTTGCGCTGCTTGCAAACGTTGGCGAGGATTAGCAAAACCACCTCCAACAGTTTGGGGAGGGGAAAAACCTTGACGTTGAATCAGTGTAAATCCCCAATAGTTTCCTCCTGTTTGACTTTGCCAAAAAGTCGGTTGGGAACCAAGAAAATAATCGGCTTGCTTACTTTGTCGCCAATATTGTGCTTCTGCAATTCTCCAAGTTTGTGAATCTTCTAGGTTTTGTTGATTGGTACGGATAAACCAGGAACCATCAAAAGCCGTACCAACAGCCATAAAATCTCCTCTGTAATTGGGAG